>JBEBRE010000010.1:0-42718 GCA_040394995.1 Sphingobacterium wenxiniae | reverse complement strand
CCTCTATTAACCCTCTATTAACCCTCTATTAACCCTTTATAAACCCTTTATAAACCCTCTAGTATACCTCTACAAAACCCCCATCACGTACGAAATTTTTGCGAACTAATAGTTAAAACATACCAAAGAAATATCGACGTCGCGCAAGAGCCTGCTCTAATTTGTTGTAAGGCTTCCATACAACAACAATACTGACCCGAATTTGCGAACAGAAAGATCCTTAAACCACTCTGGCATGGTGAGCAAAGTGCCGTGAAGACCAATTGCTTATTGGCGTATTTATTACAAGGCTGAACAAATCACAGCTTATCCCCAACTCAGGTTAAATACCCTAAACTATAATGATCAAACCATTACCATCACCTGTGGCGAGGCACGGCGTGGTTATTTACAAGTGCGTGGAACTGAAATAATGACAGAAAAAATGGTATTTCTGTTAAAAAAGCCAAGTAGGAGTGAAATAATTTGTTATCCTGAGCTCACACTATTTATGAATCATTCCAGGATACCAAAACGATAGATGGTAGAACTTGTGTATTTTTCTCCCGGTTCAAGTATCGTTGAGGGCCACCTCGGTTTATTTGGAGAATCCGGGTAGTGCTGCGGTTCCAGGCAAAGGCCGGCACGTTTATGATAATACACACCTCCTTTACCTTTTCGCGAACCATCCAACATGTTCCCGGTATACACTTGCAATCCCGGTTCTGTGCTATAGACCTCTAATATAATACCCGATCGAGGGGAATATGCCTGGGCAGCCAACTTGCCCAATTTACCTGCGCTAAGGAGCACATAATTATGGTCAAAGCCTTGCGCTAACTGCAGTTGGCGGTGCAAGCTATCACGCGCCAATGCATCCTCAATCGAAACCGGGCTCGTGAAATCAAATGGGGTAGAAACGACATTTTCCAAGTCTCCTGTGGTGATTAACGCGCTGTCCAACGGGGTGTATGTATCCGCATTTACCAAAAGGACATGATCCACTATCGTGGTCGACGGATCACCAGAAAGATTAAAGAAACTATGATTGGTCATATTGATGACCGTTTTTTTATCGGTTGTAGCCAAATAATCTATTCTCAATGTATTATCATCTCTTAATATAAAGGTGGCTTTCACATCTACCTTTCCCGGGAATCCGGCTTCGCCATCGGCGGATACATATCGCAATACCAATAGGCTATCCGTAAGCTGTTCAGCATCGAACACCTGATTTTGCCAACCTTCCGCACCGCCATGGATGGTGTGTTTTCCATTATTTAGACTTAACGTAATGGTATCTCCGTGCAAAGGAAATTTTCCGTAGGCAATCCTATTTGCAAATCGACCTATTGTTGCACCAAATGAAGACGGCTTTTCCACATATTCCTGTATGTTGTCAAAACCTAATACCACATCCTGTAGCTCCTCCTCTCGATCAGGAACCATTATCGAAACGATCCGACCACCATAATTCGTAATGCAGATCTCCATTCCGGATGAGTTTTTCAATGTAAACAGATCGGTATTTTTACCGTTAACGACTTGTTGGAAATGCCTGCGTTCTAATCCTGACAATGTCTTTTCTTGTTCTTTAGGGCTGTGGCATCCAAACATTGAAACTATCGCCACCAAAAACAAGCTTGTTGTGCTTTTCTTCATTTCTTTATTTTTAATACTCAATAATAGTGAATTGTTTCTGCTTCACAATTCATCCTGTACAGTGAGCAGATGAAATCTTGCCACATCAAATTTAACTGGGCGATCTGATTGTTTATCACCGATTGCTAAAGGTACCAATGCCGTTCTTCTCGGCCCCACCTTTTCTTTGGAAAAATGCGTGTGACAAACATAATACCACTGTCCATCGACCATAAAAATATCTCCATGACCTGTTCCGGGCCAATGAGACTGAGATCTACTAAGAAGAGGTTCATGGCCTAGCTTATTCCATGGTCCATGTACATTGTTCGCTATAGCAACTCCTACAGCATAGTCCGGATTCCTATAATCGTTGGCTGAGTAAAACATATAATATTGCTTTCCTTTCTTTATAACGGTCGGTCCCTCCGCAACAGGCCAATTAGCCTTTGTGGTATTTTCCCAAGGCAATACGGCATCCAAACATTCCTTTACTGTTTCGGGATCGATATGCGAATAATCATCATGCAATGCCGCTACAAAAATACGATTTCCTTCCTGAAGCCTTACATGGTACAGATATCGTTTACCGTCAGTATCCCGGAAAACAAAAGGGTCTATTTGTTTTCCTTCTGGAATGATAGGGACTTTATTTTTCTGGACAAAAGGGCCTAAAGGTGAGTCACTCGTGGCAATGGCGATATTTTCATTAGCAGTATACGCCATATAGAAGATTCCGTTTTCAAACCAAACTTGTGGCGCCCAAAACCCTTTATCACCAAATACATTATCTTTCACCAAGGCAAAGCCATTGTCAACACCCACCGGCCCTTCCCAGTCTTGTAGATTCTTAGACCGGTACACTTTAAATCCCCAGTTTGATCGCGTTCCATCCGTACCATAAAGATAATAAATCCCCTCATGTGCCAAAATCGTAGGATCTGCTAAAAAAATACCAGAAGTGTCAATCGTTTTTGATAGTGCAGACGGTGATTGTCCGTTGCATAAGCTTAACAAAAAGAGATTGCTCGTCAATAAAATACTTAGTAAAAAGAGTTTTGATTTTATCATAAATCAGTGATTCCAAAAATAGTTCATACCCTGCACAATGCATCTACGAGAAACCTGTCACGAACAAAGATGCTTACAAATTTTCAATATTACCGTTAAAATCGTATCAATATCGCATAACTTCCCAAACACTTTAGGATTAGCCCAAAGATTACATTGCATAATTTTGCAAATAGCTCTATGGGGACGACAGTACTTGTTTGTTTGCCAACAAGGCCTCTTGAAGAATGGTATACGGTATATCTTGTACCCCAACTCCCCTATCGATGGACAAACAGGCTGCTACAGAGGCACTCTGTCCGAGAATCATGAAGACGGGTTCCATACGAATGCTCCCGAAAGCAATATGCGAACTGGAAACACATACCGGCACCAGAAGATTTGCACATTCCTGTTTTTTGGGAACGAGTGAGCCGTAAGATATTTTATATGGCCCTTTTTTGGGCTTCACACCGATATCTCCCTCATTTTGGACATATCCGTTTGCTTTCACATATCGTTGCACATTATGCGAATCAAGCGTATAAGATCCCATTCCAACAGGATCGGAAACTTCACGCTCACTGAATGTGTCATGCTCGGTCATCACATATTGCCCCACCATCCGACGGGCCTCTCTAATATATAACTGATGTGGCCAGTGATCATTATCCGTAAATTCATCTTTTGCCAATCCCCACTGTGCCATCTGTTCTCGTACCTCCAACGGTACTGTGGCATCATTTGCCAAAAAATACATCAGACCCTTTTGGTATGCCTCATGTTCCTTGATAATCTCCCGCCTGCGCTGATAGCTGGCCTCCGGATAGTCGTAATTCATTCCAATGAAATCTGTACTAAATGGTCCATGATTGTTTGTATCTGTCTTCCGATTGGGTATGGGATCAAATTTGTGAAAAACCTCCCGCCAGCCCGAGGCAAAAACTCTTGCCAATAGCACATAGTTCTGGGGGTTGTAGTTTTCAGGTTTGGGAAAAGACACTCGGTTATCCGGATGATTGCTCAAACACATCCGAAAGCAATAAGCCTGCAAACGATGATCGCCCTCACCATAGTTACCCGGAGCCTCCGCAGACACACCATATAGGAGTCCACTGTTGTTATCACCTGGTATAACGTAAGGGCTGATATCATGCTTAAACCAATGGTCGTGGTGCAATACACCCGTTTGTACGCCATTCCATTGCTCGTTGTACAAACTGTTTGCTTCGCGTCCCACATGATAGCTTACTCCGGTCGCAGCCATTAAATCTCCTTCATAGGTAGCATCAATAAACATCTTTCCCTTAAACGTTTTCCCGCTGAGCGTCTTGATAGATACAATCATGTTACCTTCTTTGAATACTCCCTTCGCTCTGTCCAACCATTCATCACGCCAAATCTCCAGGCTGTACTCTTTCACATAATCTTCAAACACCTGTTCGGCAACATGCGGTTCAAAAATCCACATCGTGCGCGTATCGCCATCAACTGCCGGCGTACCCTGTCCTTTGTTGCCATAGGAGGCCTGCTCTTGCCACCGCCATGCCTTACTGTCTTGATAGTGCAGGTATATCCGATGATAAAAATCGCGTGCCAATCCACCAATTACAGATTTATCCCCCGTGTCCGTAAAACCAAGGCCTCCGGAAGATAACCCGCCCAAATGTGTGTCAGGTGATACAATGATGACCGATTTACCCAATTGCTTCGCCTGTACCGCAGCGGTAATTGCCGCTGAAGTACCGCCATAGACGATCAAATCAGCTTCATATTCCTGTGCATTCGTTGCGCTACAGGTTAACATCAACCCAATTATCACAAAAAACAGTGTGTATTTCTTCATTTTTATTTAATTTCCGTTACGTATTCTACATTCAAAACTTCTAATATCTTTGGTGCAATGACCTCCTTTGCCCCTTTAGCGTTGGGGTGTAGGCCGTCCGGAACGTATTGCCGAAAAATATTTTCTCCTTTCTTCAATATAGCTAACCAATTGGTATAATGGTCGATTAAGAGGACTTTCTTGTCCCGAGCGACCTCCCGATACATTGTATAATATGCATCAAGATCAGGTCTTAAGGCAGCTGATTTGCCAATAGGCATGTTCATCACCTGCAAAAAAATATCACACGAATCACTGTAAAGCATAACCCGATCAATCATGTATTCCAAATTCAACTTGGCCAGCTCGACCGGTGTTGCATAATCCAAAAAGGCATCGTTTATGCCAAATTCAATGAATACAGCATCTGGCTTTTTAGCAACCACACTGTCTTCAAAATTCTTCACTCCCCAAGTAGACCACATACCACCCTTTCCTGCTAGAGAATAGCGGATGAGATTTTCTCCATAATATTGCTGAATACCCTCCGACACGACTTGCATCCATGCCCTTCCATTGCCTCCGCTAGACAGGCTCGTCCCATATACGACAATGTGCTGTGGTTTTCCCTGTTGCAACCGCTTTAAAAAATGAGGTTGGCAAAACGACGAAAAACCAAATAATAAGATACTTAAAAGTAATAGCATTCTTTTCATACTTCTTTATTTTAAGAAGACTCGGATTTACAACGATAGCTAATTTAGCAAAGAAATCGTTCACATCTGCTATAAAACCAATCTGTTTTCCAATTCATCAAAACAAGAACCTGACATGAGTATGAAAAGCTGTTTTGTATTATCCAAAAATACGGTGGTTTTTGTTATTTTTGAGATCATATCTACATTGAACAATCATAAAATAGATCATGAACAACAAGCTATTTATCGAAAAGGCTTATATCGACGGAAAATTCGTAACGGGCAAAGCCACGTTTGATGTCATCAATCCTGCTTCGCTAAGGGTGCTGGGCAACGTTCCGAATCTTACGGTGAACGATTGCAAAAAAGCTATCTTAGTAGCCGATCGTGCTTGGAAAGCATGGAAAAACGTCAGTGTTGGCGAACGTTGTGGTATTGTCCGTAAAATGTTCGACCTCATTCAACAGCACAAAAAAGAGCTGGCCAGCATCATGACCAAAGAATGCGGCAAACCGCTTACCGAATCCTTAATCGAAGTCGACTATGCCAATTCTTTTATGGAATGGTTTGCAGAGGAGGGTAAACGTGCCTATGGTGAGACGATTCCGTCCTTGAAAAACGGCACGCGGCTGATGACCATCAAGCAAGGTGTAGGCGTGGTGGCTGCTATCACACCGTGGAATTTCCCATTGGCCATGATCACCCGAAAAGTCGCTCCCGCATTGGTTGCCGGATGCAGCGTATTGGTCAAACCCGCATCCCAAACACCTTTTGCTGCTTTGGCATTGGCTAAAATCGCCGACATGGCAGGTCTGCCCAAAGGCGTTTTGCAAATCATCACCTCAAAAGATAGCAAAGGAATAGGAAAGGAATTCGCAACACATCCGCTGATCAGAAAAATATCATTTACCGGTTCTACAGACGTTGGAAAGACACTAATGGAACTAGCGTCAGGAACAATAAAGCGGGTTTCAATGGAACTGGGCGGTAATGCACCGTTCATCGTCTTCGATGACGCTGATGTGGACAAAGCCGTGCAAGGAGCCTTAGCTAGTAAGTTTAGAAATGCCGGACAAACTTGTGTGGCCATTAATCGCTTCTACGTACAAGAAGGCATTTACAAGCAATTTGCCAAAAAACTCACCCAAGAAGTTCAAAAACTGAAGGTGGGCGATGGCTTGAAAAAAGGAGTACAAGTGGGACCATTGATTAACCAAGAAGGTGTAGAAAAAGTAATCGAACATATCGATGATGCGCTCAAAAGAGGCGCAAAAGTAGTTGTTGGAGGTAAACCCATAAAAGACTTATACTTTCAACCGACCGTTCTTACCAACATTCCTCAAGATGCCTTAATTGCCAACGAAGAAACTTTTGGGCCTGTCTGTGCACTGTTTTCTTTCCAAACAGAGAAAGAAGTTATCGACTTGGCCAACAACACACCTTTTGGACTTGCCGCTTATTTCTATTCCAGCAATGTCTATCGTTGCCAACGTGTGGCCGAACAACTCGAATCCGGCATGGTAGGCATCAATACAGGTATGGTATCCAATGCTTCTGCCCCGTTTGGAGGTGTCAAACAGTCCGGCATCGGAAGAGAAGGGTCTAAATATGGATTAGACGAATACCTGGAAGTCAAATATTTGTGCTATGGAGAATGAAGGAAATTAATTATTAATGGTTAGTTGTAGTTATTCGTTGTGGTTGGGATAAAGGGAAATCCAAGTACGACCGAATGCATTTTCCTTAAACATTGCTGGATGCGCCGTACTACCACAAGTGATAACGGACACCTAGCATAAGGTAATTGAGATCCACCTCTTCCCATTCAAAGTGGTATTTCAATTTGTATCCGGAATAAAGTGAGAGATGAACAGCCGGAAAATAATAGCTCAATCCGGCTTGTGCATTGAGTAACGTGAAATTTTCTTTCCGTTCCGCTACAACCGCATTCCCATCAGAAGATATCTCGTTGTTGCGATAAAAATCTTGGCTTATACCTCCTCCTAAAAATACATTGAAGTTGCTTTTTCGCTTGTCCAAAATCGAAAACAGGTAATCTGCTCCTGCAGCAACATAACCACTTCGTCCATGCACCTGTGCCTGCAAAGCTGACCGCGAGGCCAAATCGTATTTCCCTTGTACACCAAACGAACCCACATGTGTTGATTCTTCTAGTTGTACATCGCCGTAAAAACCAAATGCCCATTTATGCTCTTGTGCTTTGCCAATTGATACACATCCTACAAAAACCAGTAATAACACGTAAATTCTATTCATCTGTTACCAATTAGTCTATCTTCTCCCCTTTTGATTTACGATATTTTTTATACACTTTAATAAGCATCATGAGCAATACCGCCAAGCCGACCAAAACCAGAACGCCATAAATCCAATCAATTGCCGACCTAAAGATAACTAAAAATACAATGGCAAATAAGATAATAGTCGAAATTTCATTCCACAAGCGCAGTTGCGAGGAAGTCCATTTGCACGTGCCATCGCGAAGTTGCCACATGATCTGCTGGGTTTTAAAATGGTAAAAGAGCAGTCCGGCGACAAACAAGAGTTTGACTTGCATCCATCCCTGGCTTAACAAACCAGGAGACAGATAAAGCATCACCAATGCCGAACCTACCGTGATGCACATGGCCGGTGTGGTAATAACCCACCAAAGCCTATTCTCCATGACCTTAAATTGTGCATGCAATACCTGATAGGCTTCAGTTCCTTTCTGTTTGGCTTCTGTATGGTAAATGAAAAGACGAGGCATGTAGAATAACCCAGCCATCCAACACACCACAAAGATAATATGTATCGCCTTAGCGTATAAGTACAGCATTTTGAGTATTGAGTATTGAGTATTGAGTATTGAGTATTGAGATAGTGATCTACTGCAATCAGTATCTCATGCTCAAGTTCTCAAATTGCCTATTCATATCTAAACTCTTTAACCACGTCTATTGCATACTTGACATTATCAAATGGAATATCCGGCATAATACCATGGCCTAAATTGAAAATGAAGCCCTTTTCACCTCGCATGCGCTCAAACAATTGGTGAATTTTTTCCCTAATTACCTTTTTGTCAGCATAAAGTACAAACGGATCCAAATTCCCTTGCACTGCAATACCTTCCGGAAGCGCCTGTTTGATGTTCTTCAGGTCCGCATTCCAATCCACCGAGATAACATCGGGATGAGCCTCTGCCATTATCGGTGCAAAAACGGATGAACCTTTACAAAAGGATATCACCGGAACCGACCGTTTAATATTTGTCAGGATATACTTGTTATAATAATGTGAAAAATCGCGATAATCATTCCATGATAATGCCAAAGCCCAGCTGTCAAACAATTGCAGAGCATTCACACCGGCATCTATCTGCATATTCAGGTAGGCAATAGTCACATCCGCTATTTTCTGTAGAATCAAATGTGCCAATTCCGGCTCATTGTTCAAGAGCAATTTTGTCCTTTTGAAATCCTTTGAAGAACCTCCTTCAACCAAGTAGCTCAAGATTGTGAACGGTGCTCCTGCAAAACCGATCAACGGAATGCTACCCGACAGACGTTGCTGAATGACGCGAATCGCATCGGCTACATACTGCAGCCTATCCAAACAGTCTACCTGCAATTTTTTGGCATCATCCATCGTACGGACCGGATTGCTAAAGCGAGGCCCGACTCCCTGCTCAAACGATAAATCCCCCCCCATAGCTTCTGCCGTAACCAAGATGTCTGAAAATAGAATAGCGGCATCAATGCCCAATAAGTTGACCGGCAACATAGTCACATCCGCAGCTATTTCAGGCGTCTTGCACATTTCCAAAAAGGAATATTTGTTCTTAATCTCCCAATATTCAGGCATAAAACGTCCTGCTTGGCGCATCATCCACACGGGCGGGCGCTCTGTAAGTTGCGACAATGCCGCCCTGATCAATAAGTCGTTCTTTATTACTGTGCTCACTTAGATTGTTTATGTAGTTCTATTTCTATTTTTTCGACGATACCAAGCTGACGTTCCGTCAACTTGAGTTTTCGTGCAAGCTCCAAATATTTTGGCACGCGATCGTAATTTTTTTTCCGCAGGCTAATATTGGCTAAATTAATCAACACAAACCCTTTTTCGGTGTCTCGCTTCCAAGGAAGCCGGGAAGCCAGCTGAAAATGATATTCCGCTTCATCTATACGCTCCTCTTTGAGGGCAATATTGCCCATCATAAATTCGTAGTAATTGCGCCGTCTCTTTCGCAGTTGGTCTGGGTTTTTTATTTCAGCCAAAAGCGCTTTTGTTTTTTCATAGTCCTGTTTATGAAAAGCTTGTGTCGCTAAAAAGACCGTTCCTTCCCGAAAATGGCTCCACACCAAATACGCAATACCGCCAATAATATAAACCGCAATATTATAATGCTTGGCGTAAAGCGCATACAGAAAGAAAGCTATCGCGATGGCGATAACCACCATTCTAGATCGCGTATTCATAATGCAACTAAGCGGTTGGTGTATCGGTAAACTTATACCCTACCCCGCGGATGGAATGAAAATAAACCGGGTGCTTTTGATCAGGTTCAAAATACTTACGGAATGTTAATATAAAATTATCGATCGTGCGGGTAGATGGATAAACATCATAATTCCAAACAGTTTCCAATATTTGTTCACGGGAAACCGCCTCGTTCTTGCGCTCGATCAATAGTTTCAATAGCATGGTTTCTTTTTTCGTGAGCGAAGTAACCGTTCCATCAGCGTGATGCAATTCGTAAGAGTTGAAATAAATAGTTTTATCACCAATGGTATACGAATTAAACTCTTTCAGATCATCGGCTTTCAATCCTCTTCGAATCAAATTTCCAACCCGAAGAATCAGCTCTTCCAAATTGAACGGTTTCACCAAATAGTCGTCTGCCCCTTTCTTCAAGCCGGTGATACGGTCTTCACTGCTGTTTTTGGCGGTCAGAAACATGATCGGTACTTCCGTGTTTTGTAGACGGATGGTTTCGGCCACCTGAAACCCATCAATCTCAGGAATCATGACATCCAAAATAATCAGGTTGAACCGCTCTTCTTTAAAAATCTTCAACGCTTTCTTGCCGTCTGTCGCTGTGGTCACACGATAACCTTCTAATTCAAGATTCAATTTGATGGCTTCCAACAAGTGTTCCTCATCTTCTACCAAAAGTATACGTTGTTTAGCTTGCATAGTTTTCAAATGTTACTTCAAAAATACTCCCCGACGGAGTGTTGTCTTTCACTTTTATATGGGCATTATGTTTCTGCAATACTGTTTTCACAATATATAGTCCCAAGCCAGTACCCTTCGTTTTACGTGTCGATTCATTGCCCACACGGTAAAATTTATTAAATATAAACTTTTTTTCTTCTTCCGGAATGCCTTGCCCATGATCGGCTACCGAAAACAATAACTTCTCGCCTTCTTGTTTCTTCAGTTGCACCATCACATTGGCACACGGAGGGGAATATTTTATGGCATTTTCAATGAGATTGTTCACTACATTGGTAATGGCAAACTTGTCGGCATATAGCGTCACGTTTTCTTCCAAATTCGATTTAATAACCTGTGTGCTACAGGCGTTTTTCTGTAACCTGTCTACCACGTCAGACACCACTTCGGTGAAATCAAACTGCTCTTTGGGCAGATGGAAACTCCGGTTTTCAAGTTTGGTAGTCAACAGCACATTCTCTACCAAATCATCCAAACGCTCGATATCTTTCAACGAATTGGAGAGAAACATTTTTTGCTGTTCGCGATCTAAATCTCTTTTGAGAATGGTTTGGATATACAGCTTCACCGATGCCAGTGGCGATTTCAGCTCATGGGTAACGGACAATAAAAAATTCTGTTGTTGCTGTTGAAGTTTATGCTCTCTGGAAAACAACTTTTTCAAACGCATAGCTCCCCAAATAAAAATCAACAGAAAGAATATGCCTTCTCCAATGATCATGCCTTTACGGTTGGGTTCGTAATTCACCAGTAGATAACCCCACCAGAACAACTGCATAATCGCATAAAATACCAGAAAATAAAATAAGACCAGTGCCCGTTTCATGTATCTAACTCAATATGTGCAAAAGTAACCATTTGAGAGGCCGAAAGGAAATACGAGACATATTTTGACACTAATACGAAAAATCGTTTTCATATCTTTGCAAGATGTTTGCTGACAAAAAGGATATTTTCTTCGATTTAGACCATACCATTTGGGACTTCGACAAAAATGCGGCAGAAACGCTCCATGACCTGTATTACACATTCAAATTTGACAAACTCTTCCATCAAGCCAATTCGGACGTATTTATAGAAACCTATACGGTTAACAACCATCGTCTATGGGGCGATTACCATCATGGGAGGATTGACAAAGCCACCCTGCGCAAGGCTCGTTTTGCGGATACTTTCATGCAACTGGGGGTCGACCCCACTTTGTTTCCCATCGCTTTTGAGGAAGAATATTTAGCGATTTGTCCTACCAAAACCCATTTGTTCCCACATGCCCATGAAACCTTGCAATACCTACACGGAAAGTACCAATTACACATCATATCCAACGGTTTTAAAGAAGCTTGTGAGAAAAAACTCGCGCACAGCCATCTTTTGCCTTATTTCAAGACCATCGTTATTTCGGAAAATGTAGGTGTAAACAAACCACATCCGAAAATTTTTGAATATGCCGTAGCAAACAGCGGTGCAGATACGGGAAAATCGGTCATGATTGGTGACAATTTAGATGCTGATGTTCGAGGTGCGCAACAATTCGGCATGGATGCTATATTTTTCAATGCCGTTGGAGCAGAAAAACCTACGGATGTGCATCACATGATTCAGGACCTTAAAGAATTGCAGGATTATTTTTAGGAAGTCAAAAAAATACCTAAGCACTAAACTAAAGGATATTGATGGTTTATTGCCTATACTGTTCCACTCTTCAATACCGCTCCAATACCTCCCATAACAGCGATAAAAAAAATTGTCCGGAAAGACAGACGTGTCAATCCGGACAATCATTACATACTCCTGTATGTCTACAGCGGTATATTACAGTACCTTTACGGTAATATTCTTCAACCACACATCATCACCATGATCCTGAAATCCGATCACGCCTGACTTTGATTTTCCACCGACATTATTAAGCAATTCAAAAGCTAATGGCCACTTCTCTTGACTAAACTTACTAGCTTGCAATAGTTGTGTCCAAGAGGGTGTCCACAGTTCATATTCCACCACAAGTTCATCGTTTTGGAAATGTTTGACCTTCCCCTTGTTGACCACGATTTTCGCCTTGTTCCATTGCCCAGCAGGTTTTCCATTTTGTGGCTTGGCTGGGATCATATCATACAAAGAGGCTGATTTCCTGTTACCATCGACGCCTTGTTTGGCATCTGGATGGTTATCGTTGTCCAATAACTGGTATTCCGGACTGGAAACATAAATGGCCTGTCCTTTTATTTCTTTAGCCAAGAAAAACACACCTGAGTTACCCGCATGCGAAATTTTCCATTCAAACTCCAATTCAAAGTTTTTAAAATCGTGCGCGAAGATGATGTCCCCTCCTTCTGCATTGGCCACGCCTATTGGTTTTGCAGAAAATTTCAAAGTACCGTCCTCAATAGACCATTTTGAGGGAACGTGCCCCTTGTTGTACCCTCTCCATCCGTTCAAAGAACTACCGTCAAAAATAACGTAAGCTCCATTCGCATTCTTTTTGAAAGATTTAACGTCTACTTTCGGCAGATCGTTAAGCTCATACTTAGGCGCATCAGATGGCGCTTGTCCTACCTTCTGGGCACTGCAAGATGCCGTGGTCAGCGCAATCGCCACCATAGCATATACAAATTTTCTTTTCATATCACAAATTAAAGTATAGTTGTTGTCTAAGGTAAAAAAAAGTATTGAATTTAAAAATCTCCGCCCATTTCATCCATCGATGGAGTTTCGTTATCCTGACGTTTCTTATTCTTATTATTGGTATCCTGAATACCAAAGCGATAAGAAAAGGAAAGATTAAACATACGTTTCATCCACCGATGTTCAAAACTGGATTGTATTTGCGGTGTATAGGTATTTGCGCCAAAACGTCTGGTATCCAAAAGATCTCTAACGTTCAGTGCAACACTGGCCTTCTTGTTCCAGAAATCCTGTTTGAGGGCAACATCCACGCCTGTCATGTATTTACTTTTCCCTTGAGCCATAATGCGAGGTGCAAAATAATCAGCCCGCACCTGCATGGATAAGTTACCTGTAAACCGAAGATTTGTATTAACGTTTGTATTCCAGTTGAAGCCTTCCCGTTCTTGTATCTTAAAGTCGCTATTCCCTTCAAATTTATTGTAGAAAAAATTACCGTTCCATGTGAGATCCCACCATTTAGCAATGTTCACTTTGGAAATCAATTCCAAGCCCCCTACGTTCGCACTTGTCAGATTTTCCCACCGGCTATACGTCACACTTTGGTCATCCACATCATAGATATAGGGTTGCATCACATCGTTCATCCGTCTATAATAAGCCGAAGTTACAAAATTCCATTTGTCATAAAATTTGGCAAAGCTGATTTCCGTGGCATGGATATCTTCTGGCAACAAATTTGGATTCCCTTGGCGCCTGTTCATTTCGTCGGAAACATCAGGAAACGGATTGACCTGCCAACCTCTCGGTCGTTGCACACGGCGGGTATAGCTCAATTGAATTTTATCTCCATCGCCTCCCACCGCATACGTCAAAAACACACTTGGGTATAACCGAAAAAAGTCTGGCCCGCCTTCTACCGCTCGCTCATCCTCTGGAAGTGATGGATCTTTGGCAAAATAAGTTGTTTTAAGATCCGACTGCTCGGCCCGAAGCCCTACTTGATATCCGATCTTATCTGAAAGTTTATTTTGAAAGTTGACATACAGTGCGTGTACATTACTGTTCATGTCAAAGTCATTGCTAATGGAATAATCCGGAAAATATTGGCCATTAAGAACATCGAGTGTGTCGGAAAATTGCGTATCAAAAGATTTTCTGATAATCGTTCGATAGCCTGTCTCCAATTTACTGTCCTCTCCAAGCGGTAAAACATAATCTAATTGCAGGTTGATAACCGTCCCATCTTCGCTGGTTTCGTTTATGCGTCCCGAAGACGGAAATCCCGATGAATAGCTTTGGTCAAAGCTATTGACACCTTCTTCGGTATCTTTTCCGTAAGCAACATTCGCCGTTAGTTCCGAACCTTCGCGTTGAAACTTACGAGAGAAATCAAACGTAAAGTCATAACCTAAGTCATCTTCATTTTGTCGCGATAGCCGTGTACTCGTGCCACTGAGTTGAGGATGGTTTAGGTACTGATAAATAAGATCTGATCGGCGATCGTTATCACGGATACTGAGATTTCCAGCAACACCAATAGTCGTTTTATCATCGAGATAATAATCTACTCCCAATTTAACAGTGTTATTCAAGCCTATTCGCGACGATTCCTCCGAATTATTGATTTGACTGTTGTCACCTAAGTACAGATTATTCCGGAATCCAGATCCAACATTGTTTCGACGGCTAAAGTTATAACTACCGAAATAATTAAATTTATTGTCCCTGTAATTCAAGGTCACACCGGCCATATAATTGTTGTATGATCCTGCGGAGACATTGATGTTCCCGTTTAGTCCTGTTCGGATATTCTTCTTCAAAATAATGTTAATGATTCCCGATTGGCCTTCGGCATCGTATTTGGAAGACGGATTGGTAATAATTTCCACTTTATCGATAGCATTTGCCGGCAAAGACTGCAAAAAAGAGTTGATGTCGCTTCCTGCCATAGCCGATTCTTTACCATCAATTAGAATCCTGACCGAACTTGAACCGCGTAATGAAACCGACCCGTCCATATCTACCTGTAATGTCGGCACATTTGCCAACAAATCGGAAGCTGTCCCCCCTGCGCTCACCAAACTTTGGGACACATCAAAAATCTTACGGTCTATACCTAACCGCATATCGGCGACACGCCCTTCAACCACCACTTCTTGAATAACCTTTCCATCGTCAGTCAACAGAATTTTGCCCAGATTGAGCACACTAGAAGAATTTATCTCGATATTTTCCCGGATGATATCCAATTTGCCCACATAGGAGATACGAAGGGCATATTGGCCGGCATCCACCTGATCAAAGACTAAATTCCCCTCGAGGTCGCTCTGCGCACCTTTAACATATGCTTTTGTTGTCTGTTGCAACAGGGCCGCACTGGCACCAATGACAGGCTCATTGTTCTCTGCATGCAAGATGAGGGCCTGAATTTTGCCTTGTTGCGCAAAAAGAAATAACGGGGTAAAAAAAGAAAGTAAAAGTAGCCTAAAATTTTTGTTCAATAGCATTAGCACAGTTATTCGTTTCCGCAAAAAAACGAAATAAAACCTGCGCAAACGGCATCGTAACCGTATTATTACGAAGTGTCCTTATTCCACTGATACGGTCAACCCCTCTGATTTCAAGATCTTGCGGTAAATTTCCATTTCGGTGAAGGACCCCTCTAATACCGCACACTTGCCTTCGGTGTGCACTTTCCAAGCAATTTGTTCGGCCTGTGCTTCTGTGTATTGCAAATGTTTTATCAAACAAGCAATCACATGGTCAAAGGTATTGATATCATCGTTCCAAAGAATCAGGCGATTCGATGTTTTGACAGTAGCCAATATTTCTTCCAACGTAAAGGTTTCTTGTTCGGTTTGCACACTCATGGCACAAAAATAATTATTATTTTAAAAAATCCGTAACTTAGCTTGGTCTTCAAAACATAAAAAGACGAGTATCCTCGTCTTAAAATCGTTTATGAACATCACATATTAAACTGGCTATTGTCAAAAACAATATATTTTTTAATTTTTATTTTTTACTTAGAAATGTTTCAGTCAAGAATTGCAGGCGTGGGCTATTATGTTCCCAAGAATGTTTACACTAACCATGATTTGACACGGTTTATGGATACCAGCGACGAATGGATCCAAGAGCGAACCGGAATCAAAGAGCGTCGCTATGCAGATAGATTTGGAGAAACAACTACAACAATGGGGATAGAAGCTGCCAGAATAGCAATTGAACGAGCTAATACAACTGCCCAAGATATAGACTTCATTATCTTTGCCACGCTATCGCCCGATTATTATTTCCCCGGTTGTGGCGTTTTGCTACAAAGAGAAATGGGCATGAAAGAGGTGGGCGCATTGGACGTTCGAAACCAATGTTCAGGTTTTGTATATGCTCTTTCCATTGCCGATCAATTCATTAAAACAGGCATGTACAAAAACATTCTTGTAGTCGGTTCAGAGAAACACTCGTTTGCCTTGGATTATTCTACCCGTGGACGTGCCGTATCTGTAATCTTCGGTGATGGTGCCGGTGCGGTAGTGCTACAACCCTCTACCGAAGTCGGAAAAGGCATTTTAAGCACTCACTTACATGCTGATGGTTCGGATGCCGAAAAATTAGCGATGTATTATCCAGGAGCTTCTGCAGGCGTGTGGTTGGAAAATCCCCCAAAATGGCCGGAACAGGAACTCGGTGGCATGCTCATGACCAAGGAAATGCTCGACGATGGCAGTGCTTTTCCTTATATGGATGGCCAAGCTGTGTTCAAGAAAGCAGTGGTCAAATTTCCCGAAGTCATTGGCGAAGCCTTAGCCCAAAACCATTTAACACCAGAAGATATTAATTTGTTGATTCCTCACCAAGCCAACCTGCGCATTTCACAATTTGTTCAAAAAACACTACGGTTACGTGATGACCAAGTATTCAATAACATACAAAAATACGGCAATACTACAGCAGCATCCGTGCCGATAGCTTTGGCCGAAGCGTGGGAAGAAGGAAAAATAAAAGAAGGCGATTTGGTTTGTCTCGCTGCGTTTGGTGCAGGATTTACATGGGGTTCGGCACTGATTCGATGGTAAGGTCAAGGAAAATTATTTTCACCTCAGCAAACAACATACATGGAGAAAGAAACAGCATGTGAATCGCAACAGGTAACCGATTATCCTAACAACAACACCATATTTTCCGTTTGGGTCTTTAAGGATACCGTCTCCATAAAATTTGCTTTTGAAAGACTTTGTGCCCTAGTCGACAATTTAAACCATTCCTTTACGATTCGGGTTCCTGATGGCAAGACCAGTTGCATCATGGGCGTAGGTCACGATGCATGGTTGAAGTTGGAATTGCCATTACCCATGCCGAAAGAACTGCAAAACTTCCAACCGATCGTAGGTGCCAAACACACAGCCGTTTCTACTCCGGGAGACCTGCACTTTCATTTACGGGGAACCAATATGGCTATTTGCTTTGATATGGCTTCTGCAATCGCCACAATTTTAAGCCCAGTGGCAACCTGTCTGGAAGAAATCCACGGGTTTCGCTATTGGGACGGACGTTCCGTGATCGGATTTGTCGATGGAACAGAAAACCCCGTCGGTCGTGAGCGGGAATTTTATGCTCTGGTAGGTGACGAAGATCCCGCTTACAAAGGCGGAAGCTATCTTTTCGTACAAAAATACATCCACCAAATGAAAGCCTGGGAAAACATAAGCACCGAAGAACAGGAAAAGGTGATTGGTCGGTATAAGATGAACGATATTGAAATGACGGATGAAGTTAAACCTTCAAACTCGCATAGTGCCCTGACCAGTATCACAGACGATAAAGGTAATGACCTGAAAATCGTACGAGACAATATGGCCTTTGGCCATCCTTCCAAAAATGAAGTGGGCACATACTTCATTTCCTATGCCAGCACCTTTAGCACTACGCATAAAATGTTGGAGAATATGTTTATCGGTGTGCCTCCGGGCAACCATGATCGATTATTAGATTTCAGCACCACCCATACAGGAAGCCTGTTTTTTGTGCCAACTATGGACATGTTGGGAGATTACACGGCAGAGTGATGAATGATAAAGCAGTGAGAACGGTACAAATTGGTCACCCGTTACTGATCATTTAACTTCAGCGCTTCTGCGACCACAAAATTACTCCCCCCGATAAAGATTAAATCACCCTTTTGGCATCCATCTTTCGCAGTGGTCATTGCTGCCCGAATGGAAGGATAGGCTTCTCCTTGTAGACCGAATACAACAGCTTTTTCCCGTAGCTCATCGGAAGGTAAAGCCCGGGGCATATCGGGATGGCAGAAATAATAGATGGCATCGCTAGGCATTTGTGGCAACATATGGCTTAAATCTTTGTCACGCATGGCACCTATAATAATATGCAATTGTTGATATTGTACACTTTTTATATTCTCCACCACCTCGCGTATGCCGTCTTCATTATGTCCGGTATCACAAATAACCAAGGGATCATCCGACAGGGTATGCCAACGGCCAAGTAGCCCGGTATTCTTCTTTACCTGCGATAATCCTTCTCGAATATGGTTATCCGTAATTTTCCAACCTTGTTTCCGTAACTCGTCAATCGCCACCAATACACCCAATACATTCTTCCGTTGATATAATCCTGATAAATCCAATAACCAGTGATTTTGAAGACCTGTACTTTTATTTTCTACGGATACTGCTAGCCCAGTTCCCATTCTTTGGATGTGCACTGCTTCTATTTCGTCTGATGCAAATCGTAAGGGGGCATGGAGGGCAACAGCCTTATCAATAAAAACATGTTCGATTGCAGGATTTCTTTCGGAGATAACCACTGGAACATTTTTTTTGATGATTCCAGCTTTTTCATAGGCAATCTCTTCCAACGTATCACCTAAAATATTCATATGGTCCATGCCGATATTTGTGATGACACACAGCTCGGGATGGATAATGTTGGTACTGTCCAATCTGCCTCCCAGACCAACCTCAACAATAGCAATATCGACCTGTCGCTTGGCAAAATAATCAAATGCCATGGCTACAGTCACTTCGAAAAAGGAAGGTTGTATGTCTTCTATAGCTGACTGTTGTTCCTGCACAAAGGAAACAACCGTTTCTTCGCTAATCATTTTGCCATTGATACGAATACGTTCTCTAAAATCCACCAAATGCGGTGAAGTATAGAGACCTGTTTTGTAGCCGGCCACAGCCAAAATAGAAGCTAGCATATGCGAGGTCGAACCTTTGCCATTCGTCCCCGCAATGTGTATGGATTTAAACTTGTTTTGCGGATTGTCCAATTCTTGGCAAAGACGCAGCGTGTTATCGGTATCTTTTTTGAGGGCCGAAGCACCATCACGGGTAAACATGGGCAACCGAGCAAACAAATACTCAATCACCTCGTTGTATGTCATGGGCATCGAAAGATTACCTTAATTTGAATTCTATTCGGATATCAACTTCTCGCCTTTCAGGAGCATTGGCAATAACATTAAATTTCCCTTTGCGGAGTTCCCTGCTCAACATATCCTCAAGTTTGGTAGATCTAAATGTGCTTCCTCTTTGACCAGGAATCACATTAATTACATTTCCGTTTTTGTCGACCGTCAATCGACAAACAATAATCCCAGCCTCTTGGCCATCATCTTTGATATTTGGTCTAACTGCCCAAGATCTGCTTGTCAACGAAATAGGCTCGTTACCAAATCCTGAACCACCCTCACCATAGTTGCTGGCCAATGGGTCGCCGTTTATACTACCTTGGTTACCCGGAGTCGAGCCAGTACCATCTCCTGTGCCTGTTGCATTATTCTTCTTTCCTTTATATAACGCATTGGTATTTATTGCCGGAGTACTGTTTTTGACTTCCTTAGTTGTTTCCGGAGCAGTATTCTGGACAGGTTTTTCTGTTTTGGTCACCGCCGGTGCCTCTTCCATATCCTGCGTAGCGACCGCCTTATCCGAAACCTGCTTCGTTGGTGTAGGTGTAGGGGTCTCGGTAGGCACAACACGATCGGGACGAACGTTATTGGCATTTTCGTCCATGGAAGGTTCCTCTATGCTCATAAAATCATCACCCATTCCCTCTTCGGAAGTTCCATAATTCACAATAATCCCCCCCATTCCGTATTGTGGAATATCACTTCCAAACACGATAAAAAACCCAATGAAAACCAATACAGCCATTACCAGGGATGACAATCCCAATGCCTTAGGCATATTGTTTTCTTCTTGTGAATGATAATACATATTTCCTTTTTATTTAATCGATGAATCGTTTATCCTATCATCCCTTTGACTCTCCAACTGTCTAATCGTTTAGTCTCCCCCTCCTTCGGAGCGGGTGGAGGGGCGGATTAATCCTTCTTCGGTTCTGTTGCCAAAACCAATTTCACCTTATTTCTATTAGCAACATCCATTACCGAAATCACGTTCTGGATCGGCACGGTGCTATCAGCATATAGCATAATGGTCAATTCTTCGCCACTAAGTACCTGTGCCTGAATCAATGGCTCTAATTGATCTAAAGCCACCACTTGCTTGTCCACATGATACTGCAAGTCAGATGTAATTGAAACAGTCATGGTTTTTTTGGCCACAGACTGTTCGCCCGCACTTGATTTTGGCAATAGCAATTTAACCACCTGCGGGTTTGCCACAGCGGAGGCTAACAGAAAGAACAACATCAAGAAAAACATGATATCGTTCAGTGCTGCAGTATGCACTTCTGCTGTTGGCTTATGTCGTCTATCTCTTAAATTCATTTTTCAAAGTAAAAAGTCAAAATTAAAAAGTTAGAAATCAGTCGTCAGATGTTAGTTGTCAAAATAAAAATTACTGACCACTGCTTACTGATCACTGACTACTAATTAAGCTCCTGGCTCATCCAATAAATCGATGAACTCCACCGCATCGGTCTCCATACGCAAAATCAGGCGCTCTACCATCATGTTCAGCACGTGGTAACCAATGTAGGCCAAAATACCAACAGTCAAACCGGAAGCCGAAGCTACCATTTTCACATACAGACCTCCAGATACGGAACCGATATCAATACCACCTGCTATCTCCACTTCACGGAAAATCTGGATAACGCCAAAAATTGTTCCCACAAAACCAAGCATTGGTGCAATACCAGCAATAATACCCAAGATATTAATGTTTTTTTCCAATTTAGAAACTTCCAGTTTACCAGCGTTCTCAATAGCGCCTTCGATATCCTTAATCGGACGCCCAACACGTGACAGACCTTTTTGCAACATACGTGCCAAGGCCGAATTGCTCGACCGACATACCGCGATTGCCGTATCTAATCGTCCAGACATCACATTGCTTTTAATCTGTGTCATCAATCCTGAATCGGATTTAGAAGCTTTACGAATGGTAATATATCGCTCGAAAAAGATCACTAATCCTAAAAATAAAAGGAAAACAATCGGCACCATAATCCAACCTCCCTTCATCAACAGCTGAATCAAATTCAGTTTCTCTTCTGCTGTTGCTAGTTGCACTGCCTGTTGTTGAACCGCGTTCAAAGAATCCGCTAAATTGTCTTGAATGAATGACATAGTCTTTTTTGTATAATTGTTGTTATCTGGTTATTTACTTATTTAATCTTATCCGGCCAAGCATCTTTAATGATATGCTTTTGCACGTATCGTAATGCTGAATCTACTTCCGCTTTCGTGGCGTACGAATCCCAAATGACCTTTTTACGGTTCTTGGCCAAATTGCTCGGTATAACCCGTACACTCGAATACCCTGCCTTATTGTACGATTCGGCTTGTTCATAAGCTTGCGCCAATGTCAAATGTGAACCAATGACGATTTGCCAAGTATGGTGCTCCGGTATTAAGGGTTGTTTTTGTGCCACCACTTGTGCGGAATCTGTTCCTACCACTTGTGAGGTATCGGCTATCAATGTGCTATCTCCCAAACTTACTACTTTATCCAAGGTGTCCGATGCCAACGGATTCTGGGTTTGAGGCTTCTTTTCTGCTGATGGAACGGTTTCTTTATTTTGGTTGAGCACATATAAAGTAATTAAAGCACCCAATGCTACAATAGCCAAAATGACATACCATATCATATTGTTAGATCTTCTCTCCTCTTCCAACACGACTTCTTCTTCCACTTCAGTTTTTACCGATTGCTCTTCTATGTTTTCCGTCGGTGCCGGGTGGTCCACAACTTTTTCTTCAACTTGTTCCAAAGGAACATCTGTAGGAGTTGGCTCTTGTTTCGCCTCGGTTTCGCTTGCAGACGCTTCTACCGGTTGATAATTGAATCCTGACAAGTCCAGTGCCTTGAATACGTAGCCGTCGCCATAGCTTACCAAATATCCCAAATCGTCTAACTTTGCCTGACCTTCCTCCCTGATAAGGTGTAGCAATCCTGCCACCGCAACGGCTACCCGCTCTTCGGCTTCGCTCCGATCGATAGCATACAGTGTCTGTACATACTGGATAAAATCGTAACCGTTTTCATTAATTTTATCGAAGACAACATAATTTATAGGAGGGAGATAAACCTGCTTCTTTTCGTCGTACACAGCAGGCGTATGGTTCTTCTTAAAAGTCCCTACCCCCCTTACGTAGACCTCGGTTTGTCTCTTTAATAAGTTATATATGTCTTTGCCTAAATTCATCCGACCTTAATAAAATGCAAAGTTATAATCTTCCTTGATTAAAATGAAAAATTTAAACCACCTATGATATTAAAACCAAGCTTCGGATAATAAAGGTAGGTTTGATATTCACTGTTGAACATATTATTTGCCTTCACAAACAAGCCAAGCTGTTTGGTAGCTTTATATTCGGCTCCTGCACTCAAATCAAAGAACGATGGCACCTCCTTTTTAATGTATGGAGCCGTTGGTGTTCCTGTAACATCATATTCATATGTTTTTGCATAGGATAGGCCATGGAACAGTGCTTCTGCATCGATATACAGTTTTTCCGAAATATTGAAACGGGCATTGGCTGCCAAACGTAATTTTGGTGTGTGCCAAGCCTCTTCTTCTTGTGCAGTTGTATATTGATCGATATTTAACCGGCCTCCCAAATTTACTAATTCGGATAGACGAACATTCAACTCACCCTCTATGCCGATGTGCTTGGTGGACTTGTCACCATTGCCATCATAGACCAAATCAAACCGGAATGGTGTTGCTTCATTGTTTACAAATAGAGGCATGCCCTCCAACTGTCGATAAATAGCTTTTACCTTATATCCGAATGTCGCGCCTGCATTTCCCTTGATACCGCCATAGAAATGAAGCCGTTCTACCATGTTTTGAATATTCAAATCCGGTCCTAAGAACGGGTTGCTTCGAGCAAATTCTCGATAAGAAGCCTTTTTCACCGTACCATTTACACCACCAAAGATGTGGAAATATTCCGGTGCAAGGGCAAAATCGATTTCGGCTGCAGGGAAGATATTAAAGCTCGTGCTGTCACCGAATTCGGGAATGAAATTAGCTCCTAACGTGATGGCATAATTGTCGCCCTTGAAACGGATATAAGGATTCAAGATAGCCAAGGAGTTATTGGTCGTGCCACCATTCATGACATTATTTGTTCCGTGCACGTTGTTCACGTCCACGCTTACATTTGCACCAATATTGAAGGACCGCATACGCTTGTTCAAATACGCCGAAAGCGCAAAAGAGGTTTCTTTAGCATCGAATTTATCACTAAAGGAGTAGGCATCTAATTTGGCCGAATAGCTCACCGCATCTTCATTGCCCGGTTCGACATTACTGGTCAGCTCGCCTGTAAAATAGATGTCGTTGAAAGTTTGTTTTTCCGGTGTAGGATTGAGTGAGGTTGTGCCATCATCTGCAAGTGGTATACCGTAAAAATTTGTGGCATAACGGTTATAACCGACGATACCATCCACTGTAAACATAGGCAATATTCGACGCCCAAATACACCGATTTCCTGTTTTGAGAACTTCTGTGCTTCCAAATTCCCTTTTTGGCTGAGGTGTTTCACGAAACCGCCAACACGCATATCCTGATACTCATCATATGAAAAATACCCCTCACCCAAAATGGTATTAAAGTTGCCCAATCCAAATTTCACATAGTTACTGGTTTGGTCGTGCAATTCCGAAAAAGGTGTCTCTTGGATTTCAAGTTCTTTAAGACCTGTATTGATGTCTAGCTTTTTATCGGGAACACTCCCATAAGAAAGCTTCGGCATATAGTTGCGTTTATTGCTCATGTCCGGACTACGACGAATCTTGACCGCATCGGCAAGAATAGGCTTATAGTCACGCACCACATTAAACGAATCTATAGTAACTGGCTTTTCAGGGTCGGTCTGTTGTGCATAGCCCTCCACACCCAATCCGATCAATAAAGCTATAATCGCGTAATTTCTAAATATTGTCTTATGCAATTTCATCTTCTTCCTATTCTTGTTATTTCAATTTTTCCAAACGAGATTTTGCGTCCTGTATCACGCCATCATTTCCGTCTTCATAATTCTCAATCACACTTTCCAAAGTGGTTCTCGCCTGAAATTTATCACCTTTGCCGGCATAAGCATCGGCCATGAGAATAAAGCCTTTTGCTACCCAATAATCATACGATGAAAAAGAATCGGCAATGTCAAATGCTGATTCAATAGCCTTGTCGTATTGCTTGGCTTTCAACTGTTGCTCGGCCACCCGATAACGTGCTTCTGCACCTGTAACGGTTTTGCTCTTCAATGCCGCCAAGTTAAATTCCTTTAAGGCATCCGCATCTTTGTTGTTGGCTGCATACGCTTTGCCTGAATATAGATGTGCCAAGGCAATATCTTCTTCAGATGATTTTTCATATTCCTTCACCAGTTTGGCGTAATTTTGGGTTTCCACATAATCGCCTACATTAAAATAACTGACTAACAGGTTGTTAATAGCAAAACCATAGTTTGATTTGTATTCAGAAGTCAACTCTAATTTCCGCAACACCTGCACGGCCTCATTATATGCCTTATTTCGCAGATGCAAAGTCGCTACCGAAATGAGCGTCTGCTCTGTGTAAGCACTAGTCCAATCATTCATGATAATATTGAAGTCGTGCAAAGCTTCTTGGTCCTTGTGCAACTTTGCATTACTTTCTCCTCGGATAAACCGAGCATGTTTCTCATGGATGGGCTTAGGGAATTTATCAAAATAGGCATTTACTGCTTCTACTGCTCCTTGATAATTACCCCTATCGAATAAGTTCCTTGCGACCCCAAAGGCGTGAGAATCTTGTTCGGATGTGCTCAGGTTTCCAATATTGGTACTTGTGGCATAGCGGATATAGCCGGTGGCATCTCCCTTGTCCAAATAAATGTTTTCAATAGAACGCATGGCTTGCCGAGCTTCATCTGTTGTGGCATATTGGTCGACCACACGCTGGAAGGTCGCCAAGGCTGCATCATTGTCTCCTTTATTGTACTGTACCAAACCGATAGTAATCAATGCGCGTGGCACGTAACTGCTTCGAGGGTATGCTTCCACCATTTTTTGCAAGCCGGCAATAGCACCGTCATAATTTCCCATCAGAAAATAGGTATAAGGAATTTCGAACGCTACATCGTCTGCATAGTTAGATTTTGGAAATTTCTGAACGACCGACTGCAACGTCGCAATCTTGCCATTATTATCTCCTTGCAGTCCCTGAATAATGCCCAATTGGAATAAAGCATAATCTTGGCTTGGAGCCTGTGAGCGGATCAACCGGTTATATTGCTCTGAGGCCTTTCCGTAGTTTTTCATGCCAAAATAAGAATCTGCTAGACGGGCAATAGCGTCGTTGCGCGTATTGATTTCGATACCATCCTTGCCACCACTAGCTAAAAAGCGTTCGAAATAGTTAGCAGCTGTACTGTATCTATCGTTTCGGAAAGCTGCATAAGCCAATGCGTAATTGGCATAGCTGTACACATCTGTATTGCGGGCGGCAGGCAGTTGCAAAAATTTATTGAAATTGGTCACAGCCTCGCCATACTTACGTACTTCGTACATGGCTTCAGCTTTCCAATAGATTGCCAAGGCATAGATTTCCTCGTCGTAACGATGAGCCTCGGAACGCATAAACATAGATATGGCATTCTCGAAAGCACGCTCATTATAAAATTCCAAACCGCGATAATAGGTCACTTTCTGATAGGCTGCATTGGCTTCCTTGCCACGCTTACCAAGACCTTCCAAGACGTCAACGGCTGCACGGTAGTTTTTCGTGCTGAGCAACACTTCGGCCAACAAGGTTTTAGCTTCTTCTTGCTTGGTTGACCGTGGATAGGTTTCCAAATATTCCTGAACAGCGTCCAAGGCCACTTGGTGAAATTCTAACTCGTATGAAAGCTTCGCATAATTGAATAACCCTTCTTCTTTCAGTTGCGGGTCAAAATCTAGTTTTGATGCTCGAAAAAAGGCATTGCGTGCGCTTTGCTTATTTCCCGTTTTCAAAAAGGAATCACCCAATGTAATCATGGCACTTTGGTAATACTCATCCGGCTCGTTCAGTTTTTCCAATTCCTGAATGGCCTTTTCGTAATCGCCTAGCTTATATGCAATGTAACCGATTTGGTAACTGTCCTGGTTATTCTGTGTTTTGCCCTGATCTTGCGCCTGAAACTTATCGTAATAATCTTTTGATTTTTGCAAATCGCCCTTGATAAAATAGGTAGCAGCTATAATACGGAAAAGCTCTGTTTCATGGTCTTGCTTCGTGCGCTCCATGATAGGTAGTGCATAGCTCAACACGTCATCATAGCGCTTGTCCAAAAAATACAATGCTGTGATATAATACGGATAGCTATTTTCATAGGCTTTGGAGCCATTTAAACGTTCAAATTCATTGAGTGCTGTTTTATACTCGGCATCTAAATAGCACAAATAAGCGTAATAATAAATCGCGGCTTCCTGATAAGGACTTTTTTCATCCTTCAACCGTTCGAAAAGCGGTTTTGAAGACGCATAATCATTCGTCATAAACTGTGCATATGCCAATTTAAAGCGATACTCGATGTTCTCGGCGCCAGCTAAGTTTTTGCTGTCAATCTTCTGGAACCATTCGATTGCTTTGGTATAGTCTTGTTTGGCGTAATAGGATTTTCCAATTTGGAAATAGGCAGCTTTGGAATTAGCACTTGCTGGGTAATCCTTGATGTATTTTAGGAACTGGGCCTCCGCATCGCTATCGCCTAGCTCCAATGCACAAACAGCTTGATAAAATCGCACATTCTCTTTCATCAAACGCAGCTCTACATTTTCATCTAATTGGATAGTAGATTTTGTCCGAATGTCTTCAACCTTATCAAATTGCTTCGCCGCTGAGCTGTACTTGCCCCGCTCGAACAATTCCATTCCCGTTTTATACGCGTTGTTTATCTCTTGCCAAGCTGTTTGCTGCGCAAACGATGCTGTACTCATCATGCCCAACGCAATACCTACACCATAAATCTTTTTATACATACTTAACGTTAAGTAAAAATGAAAAGTCTAAATTTAAAATCATACTCAACCCCCCCCTGCCATGCCTATACTCCTTCAGCATACGAAATTAATAGTAATGACACAAGTTTTCCTCAAAAGTTCTTAACATCTGTTAATAACTGCTTTTATAACGAATATTTTACCCAAAAAATATGCCTGAGGACTCAGAACAGAGATTGATTTCACATTAATTAACGTTTGGAGCGTAACATAGGATTAATGTTCGAACGGGAATAAAGACAGGCTGCTAATTGCTTTCATTAGAATGGTATTCTCCCCTCTCGTCCTCGTTACCGCTACGCTCAAACGAGGATGTCAACATTCTTCAGCCTTGGCTTCGTTCGCAATGACAAACAAGAATCTTACCCCCGTTGCCCAGCCAACAGATAGAGCACCGCCATACGTACAGCTACACCATTTTCCACCTGGTCCAAAATAATAGAATGTTTGCTATCGGCCACATCAGAGGTGATTTCCACACCGCGGTTGATCGGTCCTGGATGCATGATGGTGATTTCTTTATCCAAAGAATCCAGGATGGTTTTATTTAATCCGTATAGCATAGAATATTCGCGCAAAGATGGAAAATAGGCAATGTCTTGGCGTTCCAACTGTATGCGTAACATATTGGCCACATCGCACCAGTTCAACGCTTTCAAAAGGTCGTGCTCGACCTTCACACCTAAAGAAGCGATATGCTTCGGGATCAAGGTCGTAGGGCCGCACACCATCACTTCTGCGCCTTGCTTTTGCAAACACAAGATATTGGAAAGCGCCACGCGAGAGTGCAGAATATCACCAATAATAGCCACCTTGCGCCCTGCCACATCACCAAACCGTTCACGGATAGAAAAGGAATCCAATAGCGCTTGAGTAGGATGCTCATGTGCTCCGTCACCGGCATTAACAATCTGTGCATCCACATGCTTGCTCAAGAAAACACCTGCTCCGGCATAGGGATGGCGCATCACGATCATGTCCACTTTCATGGCCAAAATATTGTTTACCGTATCGATTAAAGTTTCGCCTTTACTGACCGAAGAAGAGGACGCCGCAAAGTTGATGATATCTGCCGACAGCCTTTTTTCCGCCAGTTCGAAGGAAAGACGCGTCCGAGTAGAATTCTCAAAGAAAACATTGGCAATAGTAATATCTCGTAGGGAAGGAACTTTCTTAATAGGTCGGTTCAGGACTTCTTTAAAATTGGATGCCGTATCCAGAATAAGCTGAATGTCGTTCTCATTTAAATCTTTAATACCTAAAAGGTGTCTAGTGCTTAGCTGTTCCGTTATTGTTGACATATTATTTTTGCTGTTTTCTGACGCGATTATTTCTTTTCCGTAACCAGTACGATGCTATCTGACTCATCGATATCCTCCCAACTCACGATGACCTTCTGCGAATCGATAGAATCCACCTGAATACCAATATAGTCTGGTTGAATGGGAATCTGGCGGGAGAATCGACGATCAACAAGCACCATCAATTCCATTTTGTCCGGGCGACCAAAGGCCTGCATGGCATCCATGGCCGAACGAATCGTGCGCCCTGTCCACAACACGTCATCAACCAATATGACATCCTTTCCATCCACCATAAAATCAATCTCGGTACTGTTCGCTACCAACGGGCCAGCACCCTTCATTCGAAAATCATCCCGGTAAAAGGTAATGTCCAGTATGCCCAATTGCACCTCGATTCCGGTAATGGCATGAATCTCCTTCTGAATGCGTTTTGCTAAATAAGTACCTCGTGGTTGGATGCCGATAAGCACAGCTTGGGAAAAATCGCCGTGGTTCTCAATCAGTTGCTGACAAAGACGTTTTATCGTGATCTGAAATTTGGCTCCTTCTAATAAAATCGATTGTTTCATTATGGGAATATTTGGACAAACTTACGTTAATTTTTTGAAAAAGGGATAATTTTTACACAACATATAGGCAACAAAATCTTTGTTCCAACAAGTTACAATCAGCCGAGTGAGGATATCATGAAGATCCTTGACGGATTTTGAAACCGGATGCAACACGCTCATTCATTCCTTTGAGAAACAAACACCAATGAAGAAAATATCTTTTCAGAAAAAAGGACAGCTGTTGCTGTCCTTTCTAAAATGGCTATTCTTCTCCTGCCTGTTCAAAATAGTGCCTGTATGTATTGAACAGCTCATCGGCTTCTTTTTTCAAAGCCTCCTCGTTAGTTTGATCCAACAATTGTTTGTAGCGCTGTATGGAAGCTAACCCAAACCGCATATTCCTGTATTCCAAATTCGGCTTTGTCTCGGCAATAGCTTCGTAATAGGTCATGTTCTCACGGACAAACTGAAGATTCCGGGCAACGATTTCATTTGCTTTTGCGGTTTCTCCGACTTTGTACATCACATCAATCAGTGTGGCATAACTCATCACTTCCGACATCAAGTAAGCCCGCTTAGGCATGTTCTCGTAGGCATTGTTGACTAAGTTTTTCGCTTTGTCGGTCTCGCCCGAAGCCAATAATTGCTGTGCTGTCTGCCCAAAAATACTGCCTACGTACATGCTGATGTAACGATAGGAATCCGGATCAACATAAGAAGAATTGCCAATATTGCCCCATGAGAATTTCTTCATAATATTCTCATACGTTTGGTCGATATTCTCAATGGCGCTCGGATCTCCTTCCTTCAACCCAAAATCTACGGGCATCAAACGATAAGCAAATCCTTCGCTCACCAAGAAACGATCGAGTCCCATATAATTATCCTCAGGAGTAGTAATCGTAAAATACACAGGACGTTTCCAATTGTTATTGGCCAAGATGGAGAGCATGGAAAGTTCTGCGCGACTGACATAGCCAAGGCTATATGTCCACCGCATAGTATCCACAATATTGGCTTCCCAAGCTTTTGGCACCACATTGTTGGCCAAAACGGCTTGCTTATCCACCGCTAATTCCATTTTCTTGGTCGGCAGCAAATTCACGAACTCGCCACTCTGTAATTGCGCCTTGTTCTGTGGGTTATCCGACAACATAACTTTCAACAAATCCTGTACTGGCACATATCCAGGGATATTGTAGTCTTGATAATAAATGACATCCCTGACACCATCTTTCACTAATTCTGCATCAATGTTGATTGGCAAGGCATCAGCATCATTTACCTTATGCATCATCTGTTTCATATACCAATCTGCACTCAGCAAACTCAAGTTTACGACCCGTACATCTGTGCGGAATCCCTCGACTTCTTGTACGTACCAAAGCGGATAAGTATCATTGTCCCCATAACTGAATAAGATAGCATTGGGAGCACAGGACTCCAAATAATTCTTCGCCATATCCAATGCCAACGACTTCTCCGAACGATTGTGATCATCGTAGTTCTGCGCAATCAATATTACGGGGCCACCTAATACGCCTGCTATGGCCGCAGCGAATCCTGCTGTTTTTGCATTGACTTTTTTAGAGAGGAAATCGGCAATGGCCATGACACCTAAACCTATCCAAATACTGAATGCGTAGAATGATCCTGCATAAGCATAATCGCGTTCACGAGGTTGCATTGGGGTTTGATTCAGATAGAGCACAATAGCCAGACCTGTAAAGAAAAACAGTAGACCGACCACGCCCGCATCCCTTTGCCGACGACCAAAATGCCAAAAAGCACCTAATAAACCGATAATCAACGGCAAAAAGAAATAGGTATTGCGAGAGGGGTCTGTTTTTGCCGAAGTTGGCAACGCGTCCTGTCCTCCCCATAGCATATTGTCAACAGGCTTGATGCCACTGATCCAGTTCCCTTCAGTGTATGAACCATGTCCTTGTTGATCGTTCTGTCTGCCAGCAAAATTCCAGAGGAAATAACGCCCATACATATGGCCGATTTGATAACCAAAGAAAAATTTAAGGTTATCGGCAAACGTTGGCGTGTCATTGGGTCCCAAGCCTAGAAAATCACGATAATAATCCGCATGCCCACCTTTGTCCGAGTAAATCCTCGGAAAAAGTATTTCCTTGTCATATGTATATACCGGATTACGTTTCGCCACAACATATTTATTTCCATCTTTACGGTATACCTTTTTACCGTTTTCCACACCCGTTGGGCGTGAATCGAAGAATCTTCCTTTAAATAATGGCTCGTCTCCGTACTGCTCACGGTTCAGATAGCTCAAAAATGTAAAGGCATTATCTGGATCACTGTTGTTCAAGGTAGGATTGGCTTTTGCCCGAACCATAATCATGGCAAAAGAGCTGTAGCCAAAAAGAATGAATGCCACACTCACCAAAGCGATGTTCAGGATAGGTTTCACTTTCTTGATAGAATAGAAAATGCCGTAGGCCAAACCACCGATGACCAATAGGGCAAATATAGTTACCCCCGTACCAAAACCCATGCCCAAGGTGTTGACAAAAAACAGGTCAAAATAGGCCGCAAGTTTGATAGAATACTGTATCACTCCCCAAAGAATAAGTCCCAATACTACCACACCTATACCTAATGCTTTAAAGATTCCAGCCGTCGTGCTTTCTTTCGTTTTCCGGAAGTAAATAACCAATGCAATCGCTGGGATAACCAATAAATTCAACAAGTGGACACCAATGGAAAGCCCCATCACATATGCGATGAGAATTAACCATCTATCAGCGCCCGGCTCGTCTGCCCGTACTTCCCATTTCAGGATTGCCCAAAACACTACCGCCGTACACAAGGACGACATGGCATATACCTCGGCTTCGACGGCTGAAAACCAAAATGTATCGGTGAACGCGTAAGCCAATGCCCCCACAACGCCGGAAGCCAAAATCATGAATAGCTGTTGATTAGTCAGTTCTTTATTTTTGTCGGTGCCAACAAATACTTTTCTAGCCAATGCCGTAATGGTCCAAAATAGAAATAGAATAGTCAATCCGCTACATACTGCTGACCCGATGTTCATCCAAAATGCAATTTTAGTCACATCACCCATGGCAAAATTAGAGAAGACATTCTCCACCATGAGGAACAAAGGCGCCCCCGGCTGATGGACAATTTGCATCTTGTAGGCCGATGCGATAAATTCACCACAATCCCACCAACTGACAGTACGTTCAACGGTCAGCACATACACAAATGTCGCGATGGCGGCACAGGCCCACCCCAAAAGGTTATTAATTTTGTTATAATTCATTCGTATTTCGATAAGTAATGTCAAATTACGGCTCGAAAATAAGGAATACTAAGCGACAATGAAACTTTATTTAAATATTTTAACGAAAGATGTTACAATCAGGCACACTCTCCTCCACGAAAACTTTGAGAAATGCAGGTTAAAACCGCAAAAAATATTCTACTGAAAATCAGCTCAAATAATGCCTTTAGCAAAAAAAGTTTTGCAACTAAATAAAAACCACCGTATATTTGCATCGTCAAAACAGGACTGTCCCATAGTATAATGGTAGTACGACAGATTTTGGTTCTGTTTGTCTTGGTTCGAATCCAGGTGGGACAACAAAAAAAGGGTAGCTGTGCTACCCTTTTTTTGTTTACGGTTCTATCGGAAAAAATTTGGTTAAACCAAACATTTGGCTAAATTTGCGCCGACATAGAGGATTCGTTCTTTTGAAAAGCTTTGTCCCATAGTATAATGGTAGTACGACAGATTTTGGTTCTGTTTGTCTTGGTTCGAATCCAGGTGGGACAACTTTATCAAGCTTCATGTTAAGTTAAAATATTAAGTTAATCTAACTAAAATCGCGCATAATGCCTTTGCAATTTAACACGGTCAAGCTGTTCGCCGGATCGGGAACAGTGGAACTATCAGAAAAAATCGCTCAATCTTATGGCAAGCCCTTGGGTGACATGACCTTATCTAAATTTAGTGACGGAGAAATCCAACCTTTTTACAATGAGTCCGTCCGAGGCAGTGACGTTTTCCTCATCCAATCTACCAATCAACCGACCGACAATCTTTTAGAATTACTACTCATGATCGATGCGGCCAAGCGTGCCTCCGCACATTACATTACGGTCGTCGTTCCTTATTTCGGATTTGCCCGACAGGATAGGAAAGACAAACCACGGGTAGCTATCGGTGCTAAGCTGATCGCCAATTTGATTATGGCTGCCGGCGCACACCGCATCATGACCATGGACCTCCATGCCGCACAGATACAAGGTTTCTTTGACATACCTGTAGACCACTTGGATGGTTCCATCATCTTCGTACCATACATCAAATCCTTGAACCTTCCCAATCTGACAATTGCTTCTCCGGACATGGGCGGATCATACCGTGCGCGTACCTTTGCCAAATTCTTCAACGCAGAGGTTATCATCTGTGACAAACGCCGTAAACGTGCCAATGAAATAGAATCGATGTCCATCATCGGCGACGTAAAAGATCAAGATGTGGTTTTAATCGATGATATCTGCGATACGGCAGGCACGTTATCCAAAGCCGCCGCATTGATCATGGAAAATGGCGCAAACTCCGTGCGGGCGGTCTGTACACATGCTGTCCTTTCCGGAAAAGCATACGAAACCATAGAAAACTCCGTATTAACGGAAATGATCGTGACCGATACGATACAATTGAACGCCGAAAAAGCAAAAGCAAGCAGCAAAATTAAGGTGCTTTCCACAGCCAACTTATTTGCAGGAGCAATCAAAAATGTAAACGAACACGGATCTATTTCCGATTTGTTTGAGATAAAATAAGGAGATAGAGGCAAAAATGTTTTAATTATCAAAAATTAGACATATCTTTGCACCTCAAAATTTAATAATTCATAAAATGAAATCAATTGCTATTAGCGGTTCTGCAAGACAGAACGTAGGGAAAAGAGATGCAAGAGAATTGCGTTACGAAGGAAAGATTCCAGCAGTTCTTTATGGTGGCAAAGAGCAAACGCACCTTTCTGTATCCGCAGCTGATTTGAAACAAGTTCTTTACACTCCAGATGTTGTATTCGTAGAATTAGACGTCGAAGGTAAAAAAACAAGAGCTATCGTTCAAGACGCACAATTCCACCCACTGACAGATCAAGTGACACATGTTGACTTTTTAGAGCTATTCGACAACAAAGAAGTTTCGGTGAATATCCCTATCAAATTGACCGGCACTTCTCCAGGGGTTAAAATGGGGGGTAAGCTTGTTCAGAAATTGCGCACATTACGCGTAAAGGCGTTGCCAAATAACTTACCTCAGGAAATCAAAGTACCTATGGAGTCTTTGGAAGTCGGTAAGTCTTACCGTGTAGGACAAGTAGAATTAAAAGATGCAAAAGTACTGAACAATGCAGATGATACCATTGTATCCGTTATCATGTCACGTGCATTGCGTCAAGCCGAGCAAGAGGCAGCCAAAGCGTCTAAAGGCGGTAAAAAATAATATAGATGTGCATATGTCGCGATATGCATATTGCGACATATGCATCTTTTATCGGAAAAAGCACCAAAAAATTGGTGCTTTTTTTGGCATTTTCTAAGATCGTGATACACAATATGCACGACTCAATACTATTTCTTACTTTTGCGCCATGAATTATTTAATTGTTGGCCTCGGAAATATCGGAAAGGAATACGCAGATACACGACACAACATCGGTTTCATGGTGGCAGACGAAGTCGCCAACCAAATGGGTGTAAGTTGGTCATTATTAAAATTAGCTTATTATACGGAGTTCAAGTTGCGTGGACGTAATGTATATATGATCAAACCTACCACCTTCATGAACCTGAGCGGCAAAGCTGTCAATTATTGGATGCAACAGTTAAAAGTGCCTTTGCAAAATATTCTCGTGGTAGTCGATGATCTGGCCATACCGTTTGGATCGCTTCGGATCAAGCCCAAGGGATCGGCGGCTGGACATAACGGATTGCGATCCATTGAAGCTTCCTGCGGAGGGCAAAACTATCCCCGATTACGATTTGGGATAGGTGACAATTTTCCGAAAGGGAGACAAGTAGATTACGTTTTAGCTCCTTTTGATTCCGATGAACAAAGAGAATTGCCTACACTGATAGACCATGCTACAAAAATGGTTCAGAGTTTCGTCCATATCGGCATCGAGCTGACGATGACAAATTTGAACACGAAATAAGGCCATTAACCAGGCTTTTGATCTGATTAATAGCCTATCGATTTTCTTTATTGTATTATTTTCTTTGAACAGATGGAGAACTATTTTTTTCAGGGCTACTCACGATACCTATTCTCTTTCCGGAAGATTCTACCCAAGCTTCTGACCAGCCATTACGACTGCTTCCGCCGTCCTCTATAAACAACACACCTATAATGTTAGAAGGCAGATTGCTATTCTCTTTTGTCAGATCCAGCGCCCCCACTTTAGTGACTTCGCTCGCTTTGATGTTTTTGAGGTCGGCTTCTTTCGCGATTCTACCGTTGATAACCAGCACATGGTCTCCTTTCAAATTGATGTTGCCCCTATTCGCATCTAAAAATTTCTTAATGGAAGCCGGATCGTGCGTTGGGAACTGATGTGGCTCCCACAACCTTACTGTGGTTACTTGAGGTTGTTTTTCGCTATCACTCTCCTGCTTGTCGCGAGCGCTCTTGCCCACCACCACAACTTCTTTCAATTTATCGCTGTTTTTATTTTGGGCATCTTTGGTTTTAATATAAATTGTTCCGCTGTATCCCTTATCGCCAGAAAATGCATTCGCATCTTTTACGACTTCCATGGATTCTATTTTGTCGGCGTCCATGCTCTCCAAAGTAAAATCATCTTTCTGTTTCACGCCGTCTACGACAATTAATGGTTGGCCTTTTTTCTTTTGAGCGACTTTGGTCGTGACAAGCATAACACCATCTCTTCCTTTTTCGCCGTAAAGCGCTTCCCCATTCCCATTCTTTAAGATGGAAATGGATTCTATTTCGTTGACATCCAAATGCTGCAATGTAGACGTACCTTTCTGTTCTACCCCATCTATGACAATCAAAGGGTTGCCCTGTTTAGTACCTACACCTCGAATGATCACATTGCGAACCGAATCTGTGCTAACCTTGTTCCCTATGGCCATCCCAGCAACTTTTCCTTTGGTCGTAATCTCAATTACACCGTTTTTCCCTGCTTCTCCATACTTCTCCATGCTACGCAAATCTTTCAGAATCGATATCGCGTCTATGTCATCAGGACTTAGGTTCTTTAATATCGTTTCCGTTGCCTTCTTACCATCTACAAAGAACAAAGGTTGCTTCTCTTTGGGGGTGGCAAGAATGTTGCTGACCCACTTATTTTCCGTGGTATCGGCCTTCTTCGCTTCGAAAACGTTTTCTGTCCGCGCGAACCCTTGAAGGGGGCCATCAATGTTCACCGCGCCGTCCTTGCCGAAGCGAATCGCTTTAAACTGACTGGGCGTGCCCACCTTTCCGGCAAATTTCTTTGTCTTGATGCTTAAAACGGATTTCAATCCAAATTTCTGAGAAACGGCATTTTCGATATTGACGACCGCACTTTCAATCTCCTTGGGGTCGAGCTGTTCAATAGTCCGCTGCTCGACCAGCTTGCCGTCCAAGACAAAACCAGCCGTTTCCACGGACGAGTCTGCGACAGCCTGATAGGAGAAGTTCTCTTCCTTCACGAAGGCAAACGTATCCGGTTTTTGTAGCATCACCTGAATTTCTTTCAGCTCCGTTTCCTTCGCCAAATTCACTACTTCGGTAATCTTGCCATCTGCTTTGCTCACGGTAAATGCCCCTGCGGCAAAAATAACGATCGGTAGCAGGAAAGCATACTTGCTCAGTTCGAGCTTCGATGAGCGTTTTTTGTTCATCATCATAATGCGCTTTTTTAAAAGTTTAAAATTAAATTGATTGGAAACGCCTACTGCCATGCCTTGCTTAGTAACGTGCAGCAGGGAATATTGATAGGTTTGTCGATCGACACCCTTATTTAGCACTTGTTGATCAGTCAAGAATTCTAAATTTTGACGTACGGCCTTGCGCATCAGCCATACGAAGGGATTATACCAACAACCTATCAATAGCATCTCAAACATTAAAATATCTATCGTGTGAAGGCCTTTCACATGGATATCCTCATGCTCGAAAATATCATACAGCTCCAGCTCCTGATGCTGCTCCTTATTGACGTAAATACGATTGAAAAAAGAGAAGGGGGCAATGGGAAACAACACATTCCGGTAAATATAGCGCTTCCAAGAAGCTTTTACAGAATGCAGATGAATCCGCAACAAACTCAACAACTGCACCGCCAGTTTGACCAGCAGAAAAACACCTACCAACATGATAACCCCATAAATCAAAGATGCTATCGTCGGACTACCTTTATCTGCCACATTTCCGGAAGCAAAATCCGGAAAATAGGCCACTAATTCACCCACAGGTTCCAATTGCTTTTGAAACAGAGAACGAATATCCAAAAAAGGATAGACCAATGAAAAAAGACCCCCCAACAGGAAGTAAACACGATTGAGCTTATAAAAGGTCAAGGCTTTCAACAGGGCAAAATAGCCTATATAAATGATAGTCAAGAGGATATTTACCTGGACAATATAGGTCAACAGCGATTCCATAACCGTTAGGATTTATTATGCTTAATCATATTCATGATTTCCTCTAGCTCCTTTGCTGAAAGCTTCTCTTCTTTCACAAAAAAGGAAACCATTTCTTTATAGGAATTGCGGAAATAATCACCCACAAAACCGTTCATAAACTTGGCCTTGTATTCCGATTCGGAGATAACAGGTTCGTAGCGCTTAGCGTTGGCGTACTTAACAGCTTTCACATATCCTTTCCGTTCCAAATTCTTGATCGTAGAGGCCAGAGTAGTATAAGGTGGCTTCTCTACTTTTAGATTATCCAGTACTTCTTTCACGAATCCACCGTTCAGTTGCCAAATGGAAAGCATAGCTTCTTCTTCTTGTATGGTTAACTTTTGCATAATCAATTTACTAACTTATCACAATATTACGAATAATTCGTAATAAACAAAAACAAATATCATATTTTAAGATAATTAACATTAGAAACCATAATACATCGGGTTTCGATAACCTGATGGAACTGAAAACGCCTTAGTCCGCGTCTCCACGAACCGGAAAAACTGTATAACTTAAGCTTAGTGCATTTCCGATCATCCAAAAGGACCGGCAATAGCGGAAAACATCAATAGACAAAACTTATAATAACAACGCCATACAAACGACATTATCATCTTTTTCTATACAAAATGACGGAATCATGTTTTTTTAATAGCTTGTTACAACAAATTTTTACATTCATTTTTATACATTTGTACAAATAAGTCAAATTAAGTATGTCGGATAAAACAACTATTAACTTAGAAGGTACTGCCTATGAGTTCCCCGTTATCGTTGGGACTGAAAACGAAAAAGCCATTGACATCTCTAAGCTAAGGGATCAATCAGGATATATTACCTTAGACCCTGGGTTCAAAAATACCGGAGCAACAAAAAGTGCCATTACATTTTTGGATGGAGAACAAGGCATACTTCGTTATAGAGGTTATCCGATCGAGCAGTTAGCTGAAAAATCCAATTTCTTAGAAGTAGCTTATTTACTAATCTACGGTGAACTTCCAACCAAGGAAGTGCTCAACAAGTTTCGTATGGACATCAGAAAACAAATGATGATCCATGAGGACATGAAAAACTTTTTTGCTGGTTTTCCGTCGAAGTCTCACCCAATGGGTCAACTTTCATGTTTAGTGGGCGCATTGTCTGCTTTTTATCCAGAGTCGCTGAACCCCAATCCAACAGACGAAGAAGAGCGTAAAACGATCATAAATTTATTGGCTAAAATGCCTACGATTGTTTCATGGATACAGAAAAAATCGCTGGGTCATCCGGTTGTGTACCCTAAAAACAACAATGGCTACATCGAAAATTTCTTGAGCATGATTTTCGGCGAGGTTACAGGGGAAACCACGTTCGATCCTGTGGTAATCAGTGCCATGCACAAATTGTTGATTTTACACGCTGACCACGAGCAAAATTGCTCAACGTCTACCGTACGTATAGTAGGCTCTTCCAATGCCAATCTCTATGCGTCTATCTCGGCAGGTATTAATGCCCTTTGGGGGCCCCTTCATGGCGGTGCAAACCAAGCCGTGATAGAAATGCTGGAAGCCATTAAAAACGATGGTGGTGATGCCGAAAAATATCTTGCAAAAGCAAAAGACAAAAACGATCCTTTCCGTTTGATGGGATTCGGACATCGCGTATATAAAAATTTCGATCCGCGTGCCAAAATTATCAAAAAAGCTTGCGATGATATCCTAGAAAAACTAGGCGTTAACGATCCAGTATTGGATATCGCCAAGAAACTGGAAGAAGCCGCGTTGAACGATCAATATTTCATCGACCGGAAGCTCTATCCAAATGTAGATTTCTATTCGGGTATTATCTACCGTGCCCTCGGTTTCGAGTCGGATATGTTCACCGTATTATTTGCCTTGGGCCGCCTACCAGGGTGGATTGCACAATGGAAAGAAATGCGCGACAATAAAGAACCTATCGGACGTCCACGTCAAGTGTACATCGGTGCAACAAAGCGTGATTACATTGACATGGATAAAAGATAAAGCGATTGTATACAAACATAATCAGTAGCAAGATCTGGTTCATCACAAAGAGACTTTTCAAACAGTTTTTAACAAGGACATACAAAAACGAAAAAGCCTTCCTAAAATTAGGAAGGCTTTTTTATCTTCTATTCTAGGAAGGAGATAACTTATTCTTTTTCTACTTGCATATAGTTCAGTTCCAGCGGTGTTTTCCGTCCGAACACTTTTACCATCACCGTTAGCTTTTTCTTATCCTCGTGCACTTCTTCAATCTCACCGGTGAATCCATTGAAAGGACCATCGCTCACCTTCACCGTCTCCCCCACATAATATGGCACGTTCATACTTTCACCTTGCTCAGCCATTTCGTCCACTTTACCCAAGATACGATTGACCTCTGCCGGCCGTAGGGGGGTAGCATTTCCTGCTTTATCACCTAGAAAACCAATAACACTGTTCAAATTCTTGATGGCATGCTCAGTCTCTCCGTCCAATGTGGCCTCGATTAAAACATAACCTGGATAATAATTACGCTCTTTGGCGACCTTCTTGCCGTCACGCATTTGATAGTATTTTTCCATAGGGATCAATACCTGAGGTACCAAATGCTGAATGCCCAAGCGATTCACTTCGGCTTCTATATATTGTTTAACTTTTTTCTCTTTTCCACTAACGGCACGAACTACATACCATTTCAACGATTGATCTGCCATAAAAAATTAAATGATATTAGGAAGTGATTCCGTATAACAACTCTAATAAGTTACTTGATGCCTTATCCATAGCAAAAACAAGCAATGCGATAATGATGGAAGCAACAAGTACGACCACGGCTGAACTTTGTAGCTGTGACCAAGTAGGCCAAGTTACTTTTTCTGTAATCTCGACATAAGAGGCTTTAAAAAAATCAAGTACTTTAGCCATTTTTGTTTACCTAAATTATATTAGCACGGGCACCAGGATTCGAACCCAGACCAACGGTTTTGGAGACCGCTATACTAACCATTATACTATGCCCGTGTGGTTTTTTGATGTTGCAAATATAGGGTTTCGATACTATCGGCGCAAGTATTATTTTGTCTTTTTTACGCTTAGCTTATCGAAATCAATATAGAAAAAACAAGCTAATCAGCAACTGCCAATTAGCTTGTTTCCGTATTTAGAATAACCCTAAAAGATTACGCTAAGATTTCAGTTACCTGACCAGCACCTACGGTACGACCACCTTCACGGATAGCGAAACGTAGACCTTTTTCCATTGCGATAGCGTTGATCAATTTTACAGTGATCGTTACGTTATCACCTGGCATAACCATTTCAGTACCTTCTGGTAAAGAGATTTCTCCTGTTACGTCAGTGGTACGGAAATAGAACTGAGGACGGTATTTGTTGAAGAAAGGCGTGTGACGGCCACCTTCAGCTTTTGACAATACATATACCTCAGCTTTGAAATCTGTGTGAGGCGTCACTGTACCTGGTTTACAGATAACCATACCACGACGGATATCCGTTTTCTCGATACCACGCAACAATAGACCTACGTTGTCACCAGCTTCACCGTAATCCAAAATCTTACGGAACATTTCCACACCTGTTACAGTAGATTTCAAGTTCTCAGCACCCATACCCAAGATTTCAACTGGATCACCAGAGTTGATCACACCTCTTTCGATACGACCTGTAGCAACTGTACCACGGCCAGTGATCGAGAATACGTCTTCGATTGGCATCAAGAAAGGAAGGTCTGTCAAACGTGGAGGAATCGGAATGTAGTTATCTACAGCATCCATCAATTCCATGATTTTGTCAACCCACTCAGGCTCACCGTTCAAGGCTCCAAGTGCAGATCCTTTGACTACAGGGATATCATCACCTGGGAATTCATAGAACGACAATAGTTCACGAACTTCCATTTCTACAAGGTCTAACAACTCAGGGTCGTCAACCAAGTCAGTTTTGTTCATGAATACTACTAACGCAGGAACACCAACCTGACGTGCCAACAAGATGTGCTCACGTGTTTGAGGCATAGGTCCATCAGTCGCAGCAACTACGATGATAGCGCCGTCCATTTGTGCCGCACCAGTAACCATGTTTTTCACATAGTCAGCGTGACCTGGACAGTCAACGTGTGCATAGTGACGGCTAGCCGTTTGGTATTCTACGTGTGCCGTGTTAATCGTGATACCACGTTCTTTTTCTTCAGGAGCAGAGTCAATTGAATCAAATGAACGAGCCTCTGAAAAACCTTTATCAGCTAAAACTTTAGTGATAGCAGCTGTTGTAGTTGTTTTACCGTGGTCAACGTGACCGATAGTACCAATGTTTAAGTGCGGTTTACTACGGTCAAATTTCTCTTTTGCCATGTTTATGCGAATTAGTAATTATAAAATATTTCTTTTAATTAATCTTACAAAGTTACAAAACTTATGTATTCGAGCCAAAGATGGGATTTGAACCCACGACCTCTTCCTTACCAAGGAAGTGCTCTACCCCTGAGCTACTTCGGCTTATTCAAAAGCTTACCTACAGATTAATGCCCCTACCTTGTTTGGATTATTGCAAAAAAGACAGAGACGTAAATCAAATGTTAAATAAAGAGCGGAAGACGGGTCTCGAACCCGCAACCTATAGCTTGGAAGGCTATCGC
>JBEBRE010000009.1:0-44200 GCA_040394995.1 Sphingobacterium wenxiniae | reverse complement strand
AAAGAAGAGAGAAATGGGAAAAACATTAGTTGAAAAGATTTGGGACGCACATGTTGTCAAGAGTCAGGAGGGCTTCCCGGATATTTTATACATCGATACGCACCTGATTCATGAGGTCACTTCGCCACAGGCCTTTGATGGACTGCGCAAGCGGGGACTCCCTGTTTTTCGCCCGAACCAAACCGTAGCGACAGCGGATCACAATGTGCCTACTCTAAATCAGCACCTGCCTATCCGCGAAGAGCTATCGCGCTACCAAGTGGATATGCTAACCAAAAACTGTAAGGAATTTGGCGTGGAGCTCTATGGCCTAGGTCATCCGTATCAAGGTATTGTACACGTTATCGGACCGGAGTTGGGCGTCACCCAACCGGGAAAAACGATGGTCTGTGGCGATAGCCACACGTCCACACATGGCGCTTTTGGGGCGATTGCCTTCGGTATCGGGACCTCGCAAGTAGAACAGGTGTTTGCGACACAGTGTCTATTACTCCAAAAACCGAAAACCATGAAAATCGAAGTCAATGGCGAATTGGCAAAGGGTGTTGGTGCGAAAGACATCGTTTTATACATCATTTCCAAGACGACCGCAGCGGGCGGAACAGGCTATTTTGTGGAATTTGCCGGTTCGGCCATCCGATCGTTGAGTATGGAAGGCCGAATGACCGTATGCAACATGAGTATCGAAATGGGTGCGCGTGGTGGGTTAATTGCACCCGATCAAACGACTTTTGATTATGTAAAAGGACGTGAATTTGCGCCTAAAGGTGAGGCATGGGACAAAGCCGTAGATTACTGGAAAACACTATATTCGGATGAGGATGCGCAATTTGATGCCGTATTGCAATTTGATGCCACGGATATACAACCGATGATTACCTACGGTACAAATCCGGGAATGGGTATCGGTATTTCAGATGCTATCCCCGCCACGGCTGATCAACCGGAATCCGAACAACCGTCGTATGAAAAAGCGCTTAACTACATGGGTTTTCATGACAATGAAAAACTCTTGGGACATCCGGTAGATTACGTGTTTATTGGTTCTTGCACCAACTCTCGAATTGAGGATTTGCGTGCCGTAGCGTCATTCGTAAAAGGCAAGAAGAAAGCAGACAATGTAGAAGTTTGGATCGTCCCTGGTTCTAAACAGGTAGAAGCACAGGCCAAACAAGAAGGCATCGACAAAATATTTGAAGAAGCCGGATTCACGTTGCGTGAACCAGGCTGTTCTGCTTGTTTGGGCATGAACGAAGATAAAATCCCAGCAGGAAAATATTGCATATCAACCTCCAATCGAAACTTTGAAGGCCGTCAAGGGCCAAACGCGCGCACCATGCTAGCCAGTCCGCTGACTGCCGCCGCCGCCGCCGTAGCCGGTAAAATTGTGGATGTAAGGGAAGTGATATAAATCAGCACTATGGCAGAAAACAAATTAGAGTTTAAACAGCCCAACCGCAAGCTTTTGGGAGATGTGGACAAGAAGGCTTTTCAAACGATGCTTCGTTTTGAGGAGTACCTCGCACAAACTTCTCTTTCCAAAACACATGCCGAGCTCATAAAAATTCGGGTATCGCAAATTAACGGCTGCTCCTATTGTATAGACAAGCACATCCAAGATGCCATACAATATGGTGAAATCCATAGACGTATCCATCTTTTGTCCGTTTGGCATGAGGCTCCCTGTTTTTCCAAAGAAGAGCGTGCGATATTGGCTTTATGCGATTGTATAACACTGATTCACCGGCAAGGCGTACCAGACGATATCTACGACCAAGCTTTAGAGATTTTAGGACAGCAATATTTCACGGAAGTAATGATGGCTATCATCGCCATAAATGCTTGGAACAGGGTCGGAATCACAACTGGACGCATTCCGGAGATTTAATCCATCAATAGCTATGAACAGATTTGCATTCATAACCGTTTTAGTTTCGTGCGCAATGATAATGTGCACAAGCTGTGAGAAGGAAGAACCGAATCTGTGTGCCCTTGCGTGAAGACAGGAGCAGACAACCCCATCAGAGATAATAAAAATGGTATTAGAAGTAGCTATATTGAATATTAAAACCGGACTTTCTCAAGAATTTGAAAAAGCATTTTCAAGAGCGGAGAAAATCATTAGCAATATGAAAGGCTACATTGCACATGAAATGAATAAATGCATAGAGCAAAATGACAAGTATATCCTTTTGGTACGATGGGAAACATTAGAAGATCACACAAATGGTTTTCGTCAGTCTGAAGAATATCAAGAATGGAAAGCACTACTTCATCATTTTTATGAACCATTTCCTATAGTAGAACACTATATTTAGAGGCACAAAGCTATATGGGAATCACAGTAATCAAAAAAATCAAGTAAATCACAGTACAGACGATGAAAAAATTTGAAACATTAACATCACGGGTAGTACCATTACCTATTGAAAACATCGATACCGACCAGATCATCCCGGCCCGCTTTCTAAAAGCGACCACACGTGAAGGATTCGGAGACAATCTGTTCCGGGATTGGCGTTATGACAGCAACAATCAGCCAAAAGCTGATTTCGTCATGAACAATCCCACCTATAGTGGTAAAATCCTTGTAGCGGGCAAGAATTTCGGTTGCGGTTCTTCACGGGAGCACGCTGCTTGGGCCATAGAAGATTACGGATTTGATGTAGTGATCAGCTCTTTCTTCGCAGATATTTTCAAAGGCAATGCTTTAAACAATGGCGTATTGCCCATTACTGTCCCTGAAGCCTTCTTAGAAAAAATCTTCGATACGGTCTTTGCCAATCCAAACACAGAGCTGACCGTTAATTTAGAAGCTCAAACGGTCACTATCAACGAAACAGGTGACAGCTTTGTGTTTGAAATTAACCCGTACAAGAAATCTTGCTTAATCAATGGCTATGATGACATTGATTATATCTTGAGCCAAAAAGAGTTAATCGAGGAGTTTGAACAGACAAGACCATTTTCTTATTACAGGCAATAACATGACATTCACTAATCCTCCCCTAACCCCTTCAAAAGAGGGGAATAGTTCCTCCTCTTTTGGGAGGTTAGGTGGGGATTTTGTGCATATCGCCCATTTGCATCTCCAATACGCCGGACAAGTTGTTCTACAAGATTTTAATTGGGACATACGGAGAGGAGAAAACTGGGTAATCGGTGGAAAAAGCGGTACGGGAAAGACGTCCTTGGCAAAAGCCATTAACGGACAGGAAAAATTCTCAGGTGAAATTTCGTTTCACTTTGATGAACAACTCAACTCACCTGCCCGCACCTATTATGTATCCAATTGGTATCAGTTCACCAATTTAGAGGGTGACCGCAACTTCTATTACCAACAACGATACAACAAGTTTCAGAAAAACGATACACTGACCGTGTATGCCGACTTGTTGCATTTCGGCAAAAAAAACAGTCTCCGGTATGAAGAGGCTGAACCTATCTTACGAGCATTGGGCTTTGAAAACTGTAAGGATACACAATTGATCGAGCTATCCAGTGGTGAGCACAAAAAACTACAGTTAGTACAAGCTCTTTGGCTTTGCCCACAGCTCTTGATTATCGATGAACCTTTTACCGGCTTAGACAAACAATCCAGAGCCAATCTTTTGGATATATTCAACGAGGTAACGACTAAAGGGACAACCTTAGTTTTAATTACAAACGATTCTCGGCTTCCTTCCTGCATCAACCGTTTCGCCGAAATCGAAAATGGCCAACTCAAAGAGGTAGAGAGTGCAAACCATTTTTCGCGAGATGCCGTTCGTGAGAAGAAACCTCTACCCTATTTTTTACAACAGGAACCGGAAGTCACCAACAACACCATGGTCGAACTTAAAAACGTGTCCGTTCGCTATGGCGAAAAAGTCGTGCTGAAAAATGTAAGTTGGACGGTACGGGCAGGTGAGAAATGGTTGTTGCAAGGGCCAAACGGTTCAGGCAAATCTACGTTATTGAGCCTTTTGAACGGCGATCATCCGCAGGCTTATGCTGCGGACATTTGGCTATTCGGCACCAAAAGAGGTTCAGGAGAAAGTATTTGGGATATCAAGGAAAAAATCGGCATTATATCCCCCGAAATGCATTGGTATTTTGACAAAAGTGCCACGGTATGGCATACGGTAGCATCGGGATTTTACGACAGCATCGGATGGTTTATCGATGTCAAATACGAAGAGAAAAAGCGGATGGAGCAATTGTTGGATTTTTTTGACTTATTGCCCTACAAAAATCAATTGCTCCATACTTTACCGTTGGGAAAACAGCGTTTGACGTTATTGGCCCGTACCATTATAAAGAATCCGCAATTATTGATTTTGGACGAACCTTGTCAAGGTTTAGATATTGCGCAAACAACACATTTCAATGCAGTAGTAGACGAGCTATGTGCACATGGCAAAACATTAATTTACGTGGGACATTACGAATCACAATTACCGTCCTGTATAGATCATAAATTGATCTTGGAAAAAGGGGAAATAATTCTGGAATGTGATAATTTGAAGATTTTGAAATAAATGCAGGGACAATCCCTTGTGGTTGCCCAATTTAATGATCAGTATAAACAAAGAATTTAGGAAGTAAACAACATGAAAAAAAATATTTTAATCATTCCCGGCGACGGGATCGGACAAGAGGTAACCACATGGGGGAAACAGATTTTAGAGGCCATTGCACACAAATATGGCCATGTCTTTGTTTTTGACGAAGCCATTATGGGCCATACGGCGATTGAGGCTACAGGCAATCCACTTCCGGATGAAACATTGGCCAAAGCAAAAGCATCGGATGCCATCTTATTCGGCGCTATTGGCCATGCCAAATATGACAACGATCCTTCGGCCAAGGTACGCCCAGAGCAAGGATTGTTGAAAATTCGTAAAGAATTGGGCTTATATGCCAACCTGCGCCCTATCTTGTTGTTTGACGAACTGTTGGATGCCTCCAGTTTGAAGCCCGAAGTACTACGCGGAACAGATATTTTGTTCTTCCGCGAATTGACCGGCGACGTCTATTTTGGGGAGAAGAAGCGCAATGAGGACAATACCTTCGCCTCTGATTTAATGAACTATCACCGCTATGAAGTAGAACGCATCACGCGTAAAGCCTATGATGCGGCACGAACAAGAAGCAAGAAACTATGCTCTGTTGATAAGGCCAACGTTTTGGAAACATCCCGTTTATGGAGGGAGGTTGTACAGGAAATAGCACAGGAATATCCAGATGTGGAAACCGAACACATGTTTATCGACAATGCAGCCATGCAATTAGTCAAAAATCCGAAAAAATTTGATGTAGTGTTAACAGCCAATCTCTTTGGCGATATCCTCACCGATGAAGCATCACAGATTGCTGGGTCGATGGGCATGCTAGCATCCGCTTCCGTTGGTGATGGCACGGGCTTTTTTGAACCTATTCATGGCTCAGCCCACGACATTGCCGGACAGAACAAGGCAAATCCTTTAGCTTCTATCCTATCTGCCGCATTAATGCTCGATATTGCGTTCGGCCTGCAAGACGAAGCCAAAACCGTAACTACTGCTGTAGCCGACACTTTAAAAGCCGGATGGCGCACGGGTGACATTGCCAACGCAACAACACCTGCCGATAAAATATTGGGAACAAATGAAATGGGAGCTAAAGTGCTTAAATTTTTAATTGGATAATTTGATGATTTGGAAATTAATCAATTTGGAGATCTGATGATTTGAAAATTTGGAAATGAATTGTAGACTTGCAAAACATTTCAAATTTTCTCATTCGCAAATTCCCTAATTTTCTCATTCGCAAATTTTCACATTATGTTTTAATTTTTTAATTTTAAACTATGTTACACGATCCGAATCACTTATATATTTTCGACACGACCCTACGCGATGGCGAACAAGTCCCTGGCTGTCAATTGACTACTCCCGAAAAAATTGAACTGGCCAAAGACTTGGAAAAACTAGGTGTAGATATCATCGAGGCGGGCTTTCCTGTTTCTAGTCCTGGCGATTTCCAGTCTGTTGTAGAACTCTCCAAGGCTGTAAATGATGTGATTATCTGTGCGCTGACGAGAGCCAATAAAAACGATATCGATGTGGCGGCACATGCCTTGCAATACGCCAAAAGACCACGTATCCATACCGGCATCGGTTCTTCGGACATGCATATCAAATACAAATTCAACTCTACACGGGAAGAAATTTTGGAACGCGCCGTGACAGCCGTCAAGCACGCCAAATCTTATGTGGAAGACGTGGAATTTTATGCAGAGGATGCCGGACGTGCCAATTTGGAATATTTAGCGCAAATGGTAGAAGCGGTGATTGCCGCAGGTGCTACAGTCGTTAATATCCCTGATACTAATGGTTATTGCCTGCCCGATCAATATGGTGCCAAAATCAAGTATCTGAAAGAAAACGTAAAAAACATAGATCAAGCCATCATTTCTGCCCACTGCCACAACGATTTGGGGTTAGCTACTGCCAATTCTATCGCCGCTGTTCAAAATGGCGCACGTCAAATCGAATGTACCATCAACGGTATCGGTGAACGTGCTGGAAATACTTCTTTAGAGGAGGTTGCGATGATATTGAAGGTGCATAACCAAACATTCGGGGGGCTGACCTCCAACATAAATAGCAAGATGTTCACATTTATATCACGCAAAGTCAGTACCATGATGAATATGCCTGTGCAACCCAACAAAGCCATAGTCGGTCGCAATGCCTTTGCACACAGTTCCGGCATTCACCAAGATGGTTTCCTAAAGCACCGTGAAAACTACGAGATCATCCGTCCAGAAGATGTAGGATTAGAAGAAGCGGATATTATCCTCACTGCTCGCTCCGGTCGCCATGCTCTAAAACATCACCTAGAACGGTTGGGGTATCAAGTGGATAAAGAAGTTTTAGCGACAGTGTATGAAAAGTTTCTTGTATTGGCCGATGCTAAGAAAGAGATCAATGATGAGGACCTCCATTCGTTAGTGAAATAGAATATTGTTAGACATGAGATATGAGATGTTAGATATAAGAAGTTAGATGTGAGAGCGGATTTTCGGCTTTAAATCTGCTATCCTTTGTTTCAAGCCTAATATCTCTTGTCTTAGGTCTATAATCTTGTGTCTCCTATCTAAATACTAAGAAAAATGGCCAAGCACCTGCAATTTGGAAGATTCGGAGAACAGGAAGCTAGACATTATTTAGAAGCACAGGGGTACCAGATTTTGGAAATCAATTGGCGATACAAACATTGGGAAGTGGACATCATCGCTAAGGACGGTGATGTATTGGCATTCATTGAAGTAAAAAGCCGTACATCGGTAGCCTTTGGCGAACCTTGCAGCTTTGTCGACCGGAAAAAAGAAAAAAACCTTATGAAAGTTGCCTTAGCATACTTAAGCATAAGTAGTCATCAAGGCGATATCCGCTTTGATATCGTATCTATTTATGTTCAAAAGGACAGAGAAAACCGTATCGAGCTCATTAAAGACGCCTTTTGGGGTTATTAAAACGCACTGTTTTCTACTCTTTAAATTTTAGTGCACTGGTGATTTCACGTCCTTTTTGCATAAATGCTTCCCGATCTTTAAAAAGAATAAAAGACCATACGTTGGCCACATTGTCTTGATGCAAATAGCTCACCACACAAGTCTTGTTGTCTCCTGCAAATGTAGACCCCGGCGTCACCATGGATACCAATGCCCAATCTCCATTAAAATCTCTTTTCACCTCGTCAGGACGAGGTGACATGACACGTTTGGCCAATTCAGGTATTTGCACGGAGCGATCGGACACATTAGACAATACAGCTAAAAAAATGGTATACGCGGTATGGATATCATTGGGATCCAGTATAGTCCCCTTGCCTCCACCCGATGCATTCAAACTGTCAATACGCTTTTTTTCCATCCGAAGAGCTAATGTATCTATTAGATCTATCCTATAACGCACCTCTATGTCGGCAACGGTATCTTTATAAGCAATAGAATAGCTCATCTGCGTATTTTCTATGACAGGAACTGTTGCAAATCCCTCAGGTGGTGTAAATTGAATACCCGTCTTTTTTACAGCTTCATGAAAATCAGAAACTTGTGCTTCACTTTGGTCTACCCTCAGCACAAGTTGAAAAAATATCATAATCAAGGCTAGCTTAGGTGTCTTCATATCGATTATTTATAATGCAAGGTAATCACTTCCAACTAGATTATCAACAATTTATATTGCACTCCATCAAGCGTAAATAGTTCATCTGTATATGCAATATAATCGTATCCGCATATAAAACGAATTATTCAGGAATATATGTTTATCAAGATTTCATGATTACTTCGCAATTTATTTAGCTCCCCTCCACCTTCAAGGGCTGTTTTATAGCAGAAATAATAGTAAATTTGAGCACTTTATCTATTAACATGGATTTATCAACACTAAACATCGATTCGCTACAGGCAAAAGAAAGGATAAAAGACGTTGTCACCCGTACTCCTTTGCAATACAATATTCATCTTTCTGAAAAATACGGCGCCGAGATCTATCTGAAACGTGAGGATCTACAGGTCGTCCGTTCATACAAGCTTCGTGGTGCTTTCAATAAGATCAGTAGCTTATCAGAAGCGGAAAGAGTGCGTGGTGTGGTTTGTGCAAGTGCCGGCAACCACGCACAGGGCGTAGCCTTCTCCTGCAAAAAATTAGATATCAAAGGTGTGATTTTCATGCCGGGGCCAACACCCCGTCAAAAAATCACCCAAACCGAAATGTGGGGCAACGGCAATATTGAAATCGTATTGACCGGGGATACTTTCGATGATTGCCAAAAAGCGGCATTGGAATATGCCGAACAACACAGCATGACCTTTATTCCTCCTTTTGATGATCTTAAGGTCATCGAAGGACAAGGAACGGTTGCCGTGGAAATCTTGGAAGATCTACCCGATGTTGAGGCCATCTTCATCCCTATTGGGGGCGGTGGATTATCATCAGGGTTGGGTTATCATATGCGGAAATATGCGCCGTATGCCAAGCTTTATGGCGTAGAGCCTGAAGGTGCGCCATCCATGCAAGCTGCGCTTGCTCATGGAGGTCCTATCGAATTAGAGCATATCAACAAATTTGTGGATGGCGCCGCCGTGAAAAAAATCGGTACGTTAACGTACAATATCAGTAGCCAGTTGTTGGATTCCGTTAAATCCGTTCCTGAAGGAAAAATCTGTACAACTATACTGCAATTGTACAACAAGGATGCTATCGTGGTAGAACCTGCCGGAGCATTGTCCGTAGCGGCCTTAGAATTCCACAAAGAGGAAATCAAGGGTAAGAAAGTAGTTTGTATTGTGTCCGGGGGAAACAACGATATCGACCGCATGAGTGAAATCAAAGAAATGTCTTTGCTGTATGAAGGGTTCAAGCATTATTTTATCGTCCGTTTTCCGCAACGTCCCGGAGCATTACGCCTTTTGGTAACGGAAGTATTAGGGCCAAAAGACGATATCACCCGCTTTGAATATATCAAGAAAACCGAACGCGAAAGAGGTCCAGCGTTAATCGGTATTGAATTGAATGATCCCAAAGATTACATAACGTTCATTGAGCGCATGAAAGCCTATAAATTTGACTTTATCGAGGTCAACAAGGACCAAACGCTGTTTGAATATTTGGTATAATAAAACCGTTCGTAGCGTCTTGCTACGAACGGTTTTTGTTTTCAAGATATCCCCCCATCTCATTTATATTTTGGGTCTAATGTCATATCACCGTATAGCTCATAAAATAAGTCATATAGTTTGCGATCGTATTCCTTGAGCTGGCTTCTGGTACCGATTTCGTTGTAAATACCATCTGCTCCATTGGGATTGGTTCTTGCCACATCAAAATATACCTGTGTGCCTACCGCCCAATACTCTTCCGGATTACTTCCCGCATAGGTATTTAGCCACAGGCCTTGAAGCCTTGCCTCATTCCATAATGTCGACACCCGTTGCCTGAAACCTGTGTCCACCGTTTCCAAAGCAAAATTCTTAATGGCATGCGCAAACTCGTGTACAACGATGTTTTCGTTGGGATATCTATCCCATGCATTCATCAGCACATCTCCTTCATGAAAACCACAGGTTGCCCCGACAGCATTAGGCCCATATCCTCCTGCATAGCGCTTGGCATCCCAATTTTTATTCCAAAAAGGAAAGATATCCGGATATTCATTATTGCCGAAGATCACCAGTGAAATACGATTTTGATACAATGCTCCCAAGAGGTCGTGCTTCTTATTCGTCAGCAAGGTATTACATATTTCCCGCACCGCAAACAATGCCTCATCAGCTACATTAGCACGGCCCAATATAGGTAAGGTTTTCCCTCCATGATTCGTTAAAGGGAGATATTTCACAAAGAATGTCGTATCAATCCCAAAATGATCAACCAACGTGTCCGGAATAGCCGATACAGCACCTTCCGGAGCCAATGCTATCGCCAAAGGAGCATTTCTATCCGTACATCCAAGTAAGCCCCACCAAAGTCCAACAAGTATGAAGATAAATATTTCTTTGATGTTGTAGCTTTTATTTTTCATATCTATTAATAATTAGAAAAGCATGAATTGCAAAAAGAAATCTTTCTAAATTCCTGTTTAACATGGCTTAAATGGAAGCCACGCCATCTCTACCGACACGCACCAATTTCCAAAAAGCATCTGTACCCAAAACCATTTGTGCGTTCCAAAAAGCAAAAATCCGATCAGGGGTTATTTCCCCTCTTGCCAGCCTTCTTTGCATAAACAACGCTCCGTGCAAGCTATACCAAACATCCCCTAGTTCAAAAACTTGTTTATAATCATCTCTAAGTTCACTGTTATATGTCGCAAAACAGGTATTGTTAGCTTCTTTTCTCCAAATGAAAAGCAGTTTTAATTTGCGTTCCATATCATGGATACAATCTTCATCCAACATACTTTGCAAGAGAGAGGTAGTAGCCACTTGCGTGCCATCTCGCCATCGCTTGTATTGTTGATCAGCCTGCAATTCGCTTATAAAATGGGTCAAATCCATATTGCTCGTAAAAACGTTAGTCTGTGATCGATCATATTATTTCTTTCGTTCATAAAACAAAATCATCCCACAAACCGTTTATATTACATATCGTCACAATTTAAAAAAATAAATGCTATGAAAAAAGTCATTCTTATATGCAGTTTACTCACCTTGGTATGCTCCATTGCGTGGGCACAAAGCGATAAAAGTAAAAGGCCAAGCCCACCAGACAGCGTGAAGGTCACGACGGATGATGGTGTTACCATCGAAATCCATTACAGTAAGCCTTCGCTCAAAGGACGAGAAATCGGTGTCGATGTCGCTCCGATCAATAAAATATGGCGTACCGGTGCCAATGAGGCAACAACCATCCAAGTGGATAAGAATGTAACAGTCGAAGGACAAGAGCTTGCAGCAGGCAAATACAGCCTTCACAGCATACCGGGAGAAGAAAAAACGACCATTATCTTCAATAAAGTATGGCAGAAATGGGGAACACAATATGATGAAAAAGAAGATGCCGTACGGGTAACCGTAGCCAATGCCACCAGCAGTGTTGCGCAAGAGCAGTTTAAAATTGACATTTTGCCCTCTGGTTTGGTTACGTTGACCTGGGGCAGTTATGCGGTGCCTTTTACCATTAAAGCCACAAAATAATAAGAGAATAAGCAATAAAAAAGGGGGCTAGCCCCCTTTTTTATTGCTTATTCTTCAAATATTTCTCCAAAAACTGATCCTGCTCCCACAGGGTGTGCAAGATGCTTTCTTTTGCCGCATAACCATGCGACTCAAAAGGCAAGAGTACCATACGCACTGGAGCTCCCAGATTTTTCAAAGCTTGGAAGTAACGTTCCGTCTGCAAGGTGAACGTGCCTGGATTGTTATCTGCATCCCCATGGATCAACAGCATCGGTGTTTTCATTTTGTGCGCATTCATGAAAGGCGACATTCGGTTGTACAGGCCCGGATCATCCCAGTAATTGCGCTGTTCCATTTGGAAACCAAATGGCGTAAGGGTGCGGTTATACGCTCCTGATCGAGCTATTCCCACGGCAAATAAATCGGAGTGTGTCAACAAATTAGCCGTCATAAACGCCCCGTAAGAATGCCCTCCCACTCCTACTCTGCTTCTATCAATATACCCCAATTGATCAACCGCATCAATAGCTGCTTTCCCATTGGCCACCAATTGCTCAATAAAGGTGTCGTTCGGTTCCTGATCGCCTTCGCCAATAATCGGAAAAGCAGCATCATCCAAAACAGCATACCCTTTTGTCACCCAATACACAAATGAACCATAATATGGAAATGTAAATTCGTTCGGATTGGCTGTGCTTTGTCCCGCAGTAGCGCGGTCCTTATACTCGGTTGGGTAGGCCCAAACCAACAAAGGAAGCTTTTCAGTTTTACCCTCTCTATCATATCCGGCCGGAAGATACAACGTACCAGATAAGTCCACGCCGTCTTCACGTTTATAGTGTATCACTTCTTTATGCACACCTCCCAGGCCTTTAAAAGGATTTTCAAACCGTGTTAAAGCCGTAGTCTTACCAGTCTTAATGTTTTTTAGATAATAGTTGGGATATTCCGTAGGCGACTGTACCGAAATAAGGATATCACCTTTTTTGACATCCACTATAGAAGATATGTCTTCTTTTTTACCCGGTACATTGACGGTGTACAAGCGTTTCTTCTTCAAAGTCTTCAAGTCTAGCTCCTCGATAAAGGGGAACTGCCCTTCTTTAGTATGGCCGTCTCCCATCCAATATGTCTTTCCCTTATCTAAGTACATGACATAACTTCCATATGCATTACGTTCCATATGCACATGGCCCGGATGGCTGTATACATCTTGATAGTTTCGTTCTGACAACAAATGGCTCTCTTTTGTTTCCGGATTCAAAAGGAAGATTTTTTCTTGACGGGTATCGTACCAACTGGTGTAAACCAATGCATGGCTTTTGTCACCCCATACCACTCTGGAATAACGATCGGCAACTTTAATCAAAGATTCCGGTTGTCCGCTGAACGGGGCATCCCAAGAAAAAAGCTCATCGCGGAATTCTACCTTTTTCGAGGCATCGCCCTCATCCAAAGCCTCCACGTAAGCGAGTGTTGCCGGTCTATCAGCTCGCCAAGACATGCTCCGTTTCCCTTTTCGGGTAGAAGAAAAGCCCTTGGGTTGAATTTCATTTAGTGGCACTTCGTTAACCACCTTCACCAGCTTGCCTTGCATATCATAGACAGCAGTCTCTTGCGGAAAACTGTATAACGGAACAATGTACGAAAAAGGGCGTTTAATCGTGGTGACCATCAAATATTGCCCATCAGGTGAAAAGGACGTCTGATTATAAATAGCCTTGCCCAATAATTTGGTTTGCTGACCGTTTAGGTCTATGCTGTACAATTCAGATTGCGCCAATGTCTCAAAATTAGCTTCATCCTGCGGATTCTTGAGTAAGTCCTGATAGGTACGCAATTGTGATACTTGACCGCCGCTTGTCGACACAATCGGACCTGTCGGTATGTCTTTGCTGCTATCGATAAGCTTCGCACGATTGTTTGGTAGCCTATCCACCAGCAATTTGCGACCATCCTTATACCAGACATAAGGCATACCCATATTGGCATTCAAGTCCGCATCGCTCAGCTTACGCGCCTGGGCCATTGCCAAATCAACATACCATAGCTCTACACCGGTATCTGTGGTATGGGTAAAGGCCAACAGTTTCCCATCGGGAGAAAAGCTTGTGTAAGCTATTCGAGGTTGTTCTGGTAAACCCGCCACCTGCACCTCTTCTGTTGTTCCTAATTTTTTTAATTTAATATTGTTCACATAGGTGAGCGTGCTGGAAATATTCGTCACCGGATTAATCCGCAAGCCAGCCAACCGCATCTCCTCCTGGTTCAGTTCATCCAGGCTTTTATAGGTTGACCGATAGGACAAAACCATCCAGCTCTTATCTTGGTTAAGCATTACGCCCGGCGGACGTTGAAAGTCGGCAAGCGCCAAAATTTCAGCACTCGGTTGTTGATAGGCGATATTTTCTTGGGCACATATTGCCCCGGCTCCTAAAAAAAAGATAAGCAGTAATTTAAAAATAATCTTCATCGTACTTAGATTTTTTTTGAAGTTAGTGATTTTTTTAGCAATCTACGATTTTCAAATATAAGATATCCTCCTACTACAAAACCAAGGAATGCCATAAAGAAACCAACCAACTGCGCTTCTGACAAATATATCCCGCCAATATCGAATTTATAATTAATTCGTATACATTCAATTAAAATCCGCTCAGCTCCTGCGATGAACAGGTAAATGGCAAATAGCAGGCCCGGCACTTTAATTTTTCTCCTCATGTTCCAAAGAAGGCCAAAGGCTAATAATATAATGGTAGCTTCATAAAATGATGTAGGGAAAACACCTTCTGGAAGTACATAACAATACTTACCCACACAACCTGGGATTTGTTCCCCTTGCCCCAGCACATTGTTCGGAAAACGAAAAGACCACATCCAATCCGGCAACCACCTGAATGGTTTTTCTGCTGTATTCACCATGCCCCAATCTCCATCACCCGAAAGATGGCATCCCATCCTTCCAACACCATAGGCTACTAACATGCCCAATGAACCGACGTCTACCAGATACTTCCAGTATATACCCCTACGTATACCAATAAACAAATAGCTAAATGCCCCAAAAATAAGCCCTCCCCAAAAAGTAAGGCCACTGAAATCCAGTATTTCAAAAAGTGTATGTGAATGATGCAATGAGCCATCTTCAAAAATGTTAAAGAGTTTCGCGCCGATGAATCCGGCAATGCCTGACCATAAGAGCATGATAGGTAATAGCTTCTGAGGGCTTACCAACCTTATCGTCTCCTTTTTAGTTTTAGAGAACAGGGGCTTTCGGTTTGCAAAAATGATAAAAGCGCAGAGCATGAAAGCAAATAGAAGCCCAAGCCGTAGATTTCCCTGACCCGAAAAGATAAAACGAAGCGGGTTGTAAAAAAAGGTATCCAGATCCAACAAGGCCCCGACAACCTTAAAGCCAACGAGAAAACCTAAAAATCCATATCCTACTACAAGGGTCAATTTGGCTGTGATGTTCCAGCGCTCTCGTTCTTCATAAGGTTTCATCTCTTTTAGCTCTTCTTTCCGCTTAAACTCACTCTTAAATGTAAGATAAGAAAGAATAAAAGCCAAGGTTACAAAAAACCCAAACGTGGGAACAGGCCAAGAAAAGTCCGTACCGAACACATAATTAACCAGATGGGAGATGGTGGGGAACATGCTAAAATGAAGTCAAAAGTCAAAAATGTAAATCGCTACTAATTTAGACACCACCATTTCTCTGCATCCATCAAAGCCCTATCTGAATACCCAAATTAACAACCCGTTGATTTTGGTAAGCATCCCCTGCTGTATTTGATGCTACTTCAGGGTCTTGCTGATAAAGCGAATAATTTGTCCATGTAAAAAGATTGTACCCACTAAGATACGCTCTTGCATTATTGATCTTGAACGGTAGCCAGCGGTTGGGCAATTGATAACCTAATTCGACTGTTTTCAATCGAAGATAGGTAGCATCAATCAGCCAAAAATCAGACATGTACGACGATGGGCTGTTGATGGTTGTCGGGTTAGTTGTCAAACGTGGATATTTAGCCGTGGCAATTGTCTCCGGTGTCCATCTTTCCTGATGTATAGGTTGAAATTGACTTTGGAAAGGTTCAATACCGCTGCCTTGTACACTAAAACTATATCCTGTGGTTCCCTGCAACAGCACGCTGAAACTAAAACCCTTATAGTTGCCTCCCAATGTCAGGCCAAAACTCGTATTTGGAATATTTGGCCTTCCAATAGCCGTTTTATCGTAATCGTCAATTATCCCATCGCCATTAAGATCTTTATAGCGTAAATCTCCCGGACGCACTTCGTATCCTCCACCAGGCTTTGGACTGTCCGCAATATTTTCTTCAGTATAAAACCCATCAAACAGGTATCCGAACGGTTGATTGATCTGATGGCCGGTTTCCCGCAACCAAGGGAAAGCAGGCGCAGGTTCGTCCTTAAACAATACTTTATTTCTAAAATAGGTCAGCACGCCCTTTGCAAAGTAATTAAACTCGCCTATATGGTCATTGTAATTAAGCTCAACCTCTACACCCCGATTGCGGACTCGGGCTATATTCGTGGGAGAAACCCCCACGCCAATATGGAGCGGCAAAGATTGCGATGTAACCAGTTGGTCATAGCGTACATTATGAAAATAATCAATCACCGCAGAAAACCTGTTCTTGAGGAAATTCATTTCCAGCCCTATGTCAAATGACCGCTGTTTTTCCCAAGTAACATTCGCATTCCCCAAATTACCCTCGGTGATCGTTCTGGAAGATTGGTGCGTTTCCCCGAAAGAGTAGTCATTACCTTCATTGTACACCTGCTGATATAGATAACGATCGCCAGCCACTTTATCCGAACCGACAATACCGTAAGAGCCACGCAATTTGAACAGATCCACAAAACCAAACCGTTCCTGAAAAAACTGTTCTTGCGCCAGATTATAACCCATGGAAACTGCCGGGAAAAAGCCATACCGCTGATCAGCTTGAAAGCGATCCGATCCATTGTACGCCAATGTCAGATCCACCAAGTACTTTTCCTGATAGTTATAGCCCGACCGGAGGGTAAAGCCTTGAAAATTCTGGGGAATCCAGTTCGTTTTTTTATCTCCTTTTGTTTTATACGATTCCCGGTTATACAATAGCAGGGAAGAAATTCGATGCGCTCCAAAGGACTTGTTATAATCAAAATTAGCCTGAAAATTCACCCTGCTGTTGTAATCGCCCTGATAAGCCCGCAATGTATAGTTTCCTAATACATAAGGTGCGCCGCCTTTTAACAGGTAAGCATCTGTATATGGAAAATATTTATATACCGGTAACTCATCCCGTGCCTGCTCCCTTCCGTTCGATTCCACACTCGCATACGCCACTCTTGTAGAGAAGGACAACCCCTCAGTAATTTTATCCAGTTTTTGGGTGCCTCCAAAGAGAATATTGATATCGTTCCTCCGATCCAGATTATAACCAGCTGTCGCCAAACGTGCATTAACCGTAGGCAACAAATCCTGCGTATCATAAGCATAGGTATAAGAGCCATCCGGATTGAGGAAAGGCGCAGACCAAGGGCGGATTTTGTTGAAATCGAATACCTCTCCAACAATATTCCCTGCTCTTGGGGAATTGATTTTGCCAAAATTTGCCCTAAAGTCTAACCGCAATTTCAACGTTTGAGTAGCCTGTACGTCAAGGTTGGACCGGAGGTTATACCGACGGTAATAATAGTTATTATTCACTTCATCGCCTTCGTTTTCAAAATTATACAAGTTGCCATCCTGCGAAAATGCGCCACCTGTAATAAAATATTGAAGTCTTTCATTACCTCCCGAGATATCGACATTTGTATTATATTGAAAACTTGCGGGTTTGAAAATACGCTCATACCAATTAATGTCCGGGTGTCCATATGGGTCATCACCTACACGGAAATGCTCCAGATCTGCTGCGCTGAACGGCTGATTCGTATTGTCCCCATCTGTATTGGCAATAGCTTCGTTCCACAACAATGCACTTTCATAAGCATTCAGGAACTTCAACCGGGTCACCGGGCTCTGCATGCCTGATTCCATCCGGACATTGATCCGTGGCTTACCCGACTCGCCCCGGCGTGTCTTGACCACCAATACACCATTTGCGCCTTTAATACCAAACACAGCTGTTGTAGAAGCATCTTTCAATATCGATACACTTTCGATTTCATTCATGTTGATTTGGGAAAGCTGCTCATACGTATATTCGATATCATCGACGATGATCAATGGTTGATTGCCCTCCGAATTTAACGAGCTCACCCCGCGGATATAAAAATCGGAAGCATCTCTTCCCGGCTGTCCGGAACGCTGTACCGAAACAAAGCCCGGAAGCTTACCGGCAAGCGCATTCTGCACGCTGGAGGTGGGCACATTTCTGATCTCAGCTCCTTTGATGGAGCTCACCGCGCCCGTATTTGTCAATTTTTTAGCCGTTCCAAACCCGACTACTACAACTTCGTTGATATCCTGACTGCTGGCCTGAAGGATAATTTCCAGATCTTCCCCTTCTTTTACAGCCCTTTCCTGCTGTGCGTACCCCACGTTTGTAAACACCAGCACCTTGCTTCCTGTGAGTACAATAGAGAATCTCCCGCTCTGATCAGATTGAACTGCATTGTTTTCTCCCTTTTCAGCAATGGTCACGCCAGACAAAGGTCCGTCCGTATTTTTCACAATCCCCGTGACAGCAGATTGGGAAAATGTTATAAATGGTGCGATCACCATTAGGAGTAATAGATAAATACCTTTTTTCATCACCATAACTTGTTTTGTTAATTGATTAGATTACCATTCCGGATTCTGCTCCATTTTTGGGTTTTTGATGACCTCATAAAATGGAATCGGCGCCAAATACATCCTTTTTTCAAAATGCAGCTGCAAGACAGGAGCGGTTTGACGAATGGTGCCTGTACCCGTTTGGTAAATTATCGCCCCGTTCAGTTCCTTGTTAAATGCCTCTTCTGCGATTTTCCATCTACGCACATCATAAAAACGGTGTTCTTCAAAGGCCAGCTCTTTGCGGCGCTCGCTTCGGATAATCTCCCGCATCTGTGCTTTGCTCAATCCGGAGGGGAGCTCAAAAGGACTTAAACCGGCACGTTCCCGGATACTTTCAACTGCCCGGTAAACTGCTTGATCCGGCACACTTAACCGTTCGTTGCGCGCTTCGGCATAGTTCAGCAAAATCTCCCCATAGCGAAACAGAATATGGTCATGATTTACACCGCTATAATTAACCGCGTCTTCAAAATTGCCCATGAATTTCCGTAAGTAATAACCTGTTTTCGTCTGTTGCCTTGTTCCGCCGGGTTTGTCCGCACCTCCTTCATATGTTTGCACGGCTCGGCTAAGCCACATGGCGCCACTATAAAAAATGGTGGCATAGAATCGTTTGTCCCGGCCTGCATATGGATCATTCTCGTCATAGCCCGAATTTGGATCGTTAATTTCCAAACCGTTTTCCATTCCAAATGCATCAACCAATTCTTGTGTAGGGCTGGTCCGCCCATTGTTCACGCCTGCTGTATAGCCCACCGGCCCGTTATTGTTTTCCACACTGGTATTATTCCCACCCTGCTTCGAAAATATCCGTTCATTATTGCGGGTGATGAATATGTTTTTAAATTCCGGCTCCAGTTGGAACACGTTCAAGTCCATCACTGCTTTCGCCGCATCCTCTGCCCTTTGCCACCTTTCGGCGGAAAAATCCGTATAGCCCGTCAGTGGATTTTGAGCATCTATATTTTCTCCGTTGTACAAAGGGCTGGCTGCATATAACAATATCCGCGATTTCAATGCAAGCGCGGCCGATTTTGTAGGCCGTCCATAATTAGGAAGATCAAAAGGATTCACCCGTAAACTATCTCGGATAGCATCACATTCAGCCACAATAAAATCCACACACTCCTCAAAACTATTGCGTGGCAATTCAATATCATCGTCCAACTGGTAAACCTTATTGCCCAACAAAGGAACTCCTCCATGCCTTTTCACCAATTCAAAATAAAACATAGCCCGCAGAAAACGTGCCTCTGCTTTCCAGACACGCTTTAGCGGTGTCCCGTTTTCCAACTGTCCTTTTACGGGAACCCGATCAATGTTCTGAATAAAAATGCTCGCTTTGCGGATGCCCTGGTACCACGCTGACCAACGGTTGTCAGGATAGTTATCCGAAGTATAACTGCCCATTGCCAACTGCTGTACCGAGGTGTTGGTCGGATTAGAAGACACCGCGTCATCCGTAGCCGCATCCAAAAAATCACCCCCTACCCGATTTCCCGTTTCCGAAAGAAAACGATAGCAATCTGTCAGAAACCTATTCGCATTGACACCAGCAGAATCTTTCGTATCAAATACCTGTTCTAATGTTTGTTGTTCTATCGGTACCACCTCCAATTCGCTTTTACAGGAGAACAAAACGCAAACCGAAACCGGGATCAAAAGAAGCTGTCTTAAATGTATATTCTTCATGTCTTTACGTGTCTAAGGTTTATAACTTGATATGTACTCCAAAATTAATTACCCTTTGTGCCGGGTAGGCTGTATTGCCGTAAATCTCCGGATCTAGCCTGTCATACGGGGTAACGGTGAACAGATTCTGTGCGTTTGCAAAAATGCGCAATGCGGACAGGCCGATTCTCCTGCTTACATGCACAGGAACTGTGTATCCCATATCTATATTCCGAACCCTTAAATATTCTCCCGAACGCGTCCAATAGCTTGATGTACTATAAAATGGCGTATTGGTTGCATCTGCACCTATGGTCAGTCGCGGATAAGTGGCTGTAGACGCCGTCTCGGGAGTCCAGCGCCCCATCATATAGGTGTAGCCCTGGCTTTCGCCGTTACTGCCAAAGGAATAATCCGTCTGCTGGTATGTGCGGTTAGCAACACCCTGCAACAGCACACTGAAGTCAAACCCCGAAACATTAAACCCGAGAGTGGCACCGTAATAAACGATAGGTTTCGTATTGCCAATGGCCGTCTGGTCATAGATATTGATGATACCATCTCCGTTGAGGTCTAGCAGTTTTACATCGCCGGGGCGTACGGCGTTCCCACCCAAAAGCGGTGCAACGTCGGCTTCTTCCTGACTCTGTATCAGGCCATCGGCCTGATAGCCGAATGCTTGTCCTACGGGCATGCCCGTATGGCGATTCCACGGATAAGCATGCGCCACTTCATTCATATACAGCACTTCTGTCCGCATTCTCGATGCGTTTGCCGTAACAAAATAATTGAACTTGCCAAAATGGTGCTGAAAGATGAAATGTATCTCCTGTCCTTCGTACAGGTTTTCGCCGATATTCTCATTAGGATAGCCAATACCGATCAGCTCTATTGTCGAGCCCCGCTGTTGTAATAAATCATAGTAACGATCGCGATAGTATTCTGCGGTTATCCTGAACATGGATTTCCATAACGATGCATCCAAACCTATATTGAGCTTGTGCCCCTTTTCCCAGGTCCCGTTTACGTTGGCCAAACCTTTTTCAACCAGACTATAAATAGGCGCATATTCGGAGCTGAAATCGTATCCGTTAGCACCGTCCTGGCCATAGGAAGCCCGCCAGCTGTAATAGCCCAGAGCTCCTTCGTTGGTATTGCCGGTCTTGCCATATGTAACCCTCAGTTTCAACTGGTCTAACCAATTGGAATGATCCTCAAGAAATGATTCCTGTGCGAGATCCCAACCCAATCCTGCGGCATAGAACAAACCGTACTGACCACCTGGTCGAAATCGGTTAAAACCCGAATACGTGGCTCCTAATTCGGCAAAATATCTGCTTTTATAGGCGTAGTTTCCGGTTGCGGCAAAGTTGGTATGGATAGCCGGCAGATCAAATTGGTAATTGGATGTTTGCTGATCGACAAATACCTTTCCACCCACCTGATGTCCGTCGCCAAAGTGTCCGTCATATCCGACCGCACCTTGAAAATAAAAGAAATTGGCCGTAGATGTCGTTGAAAAGGAATTGGGTTGGTCGGCAATATCACCATATCGGACATACGTCAATTCACCTTGGTCATTATACCGTACATCATAAACCGGTTGCAACCGCTGCCGGTTTATGAAACTGGAAGATGTGGAAGAAACGTTCACTTTTCCTTTGGCATACAATCCGGGCAACCATTGGTCAAATTTATAATTGAAATCCAGGTTTGCCAATACATCTCGTGTATTGTCGATAAGATAACCCGAACCTGTTACCTGCTGATAAAGATTGGTCCGGAACACAGGGGATCCGCCATACGAGCCATCGTCATTGAAAATGGGATAGGCATTATTCGGTGTGGCATGCAGCGCATTAAGAATAGACGACACGCCCGCTCCGGGTTGCCGGCCATCCTGAATACGGCCAAACAGCTGTAGCCCGATAGTGAAATCTTTTGTGACGTCTACTTCGACAGAGCTGTTAATCAAATAACGCTTCTGGTCCAAGTTCGTATCGTAATCAAACGCATCGGAAGATTGGAACATCCCTTCCTGATGCAGGTAGCTCAGCGATAAGGCGTAACGTGCGTTCCGCATCCCTCCGCTTACACCCAGATTATATTTCGTTATAGGATTATTGTCTTTAAGCACCTTATCATACCAATTGACATCTGGATATAGCAAGGGCGAACTTCCATTTCTAAAAAGGTCAAAATCTTCCTGCGAATACACGGGTTGTCGTCCGCTGTTCATCAAAGCTTCGTTATATAAATAGGCGTATTGGTAGGCTGTTAACGGTTCCGGCCTTTTCAGGGCTTGCTGGATACCGGTTTGTGCCGTAAACGATATGCGTGGCGGGCCTACTGTACCCTTTTTTGTCGTTATCTGCAATATACCCCTGGAGCTCCGTTGCCCCAACAAGATAGACGATAGCGCATCTTTTACAACTGTAATAGACTCGATGCTCTCTGGATCAATGGAATAGATCTCCCGTTGTACCCCATCAATAATCGTGACAGGTTGCTGTCCCCTCAACTGAAAGCTGATTTCACTGTTATCACTAAGGTTTGAGCTGTATTTTGTCGCGTCGGACGGCAAGGACCCCGCTAGATCGTTCGATGTAATAGCGGCTGCGCGAGCCGACCGAAAGCCGCTGACTTCCTGCGTGTAGAAGCCCGGAAGCCGTCCGGTCAACGCATGTAAGTAAAGTGGCGTAGGCGTAGTTTTCAACTGATTATCATAGACAACCGAGACCGATCCTAACAGACTATGAGCCGGTTTTCTATCATAAAGAACATTTAGGGTATCTTCCCTGCTCACCCCCACTTTAATCGCGAGATCTTTCTCACTCTCAAGAGGGACTTGCTGAAAAAATCCAGCATAAGCATAATCGCTTCCAATAAAAAGAAGCAACGTTCCTATTATTGTAGTTTTTATATACTGATTCAACATGTTACCGATATTTTGATGGTTAGTATTTATACTTAGTTAATTTATGGCCTCTCTCTTTATTCACAACGAAAAGTATATTTGAAAGGATCTTCCGTATTGCCATACCCCACCGTCTTTGTCCCATCAGCATCGGTGAAAAAATATTCCAAGCGAGCGATATGTATCCCTTTTTCAATGGCAAAAAAGCCACGTGGCCAGATATCGATACGGAACCGTTTCCCGCCTATGCTGCTGAGTTTTGTCTTATCGTTCCGCTCATTAACCTCTCCTATCAGCTGATCGTTATCGTCAAAAGCCTTTACACGTAGATAAATGTCATTCACACCGTCTAATACCGTGTTCGTTACGCCGCCGTTGAAAGTCAATGTGATAATATCGTTATCCAGGCTTTTTACCGGTTGAATAGTGCCTAACTGCGGATTGACAAAATCAATCAAGTCGCCTTCGCCATCGATGACCTCAAAAACATTGGAAAACGTGAACTTTTTGTAGTCTGTATCTTCTGGCCTCAGGTTCTCGATAGACGAACCCACATAGAATCCTAAACGTACCAACATATTTTCGGCACCCACGTTACATTCCACTTTCACATCAAAGTCGATATCCTCGTTGTTGACAAATGTATAAGACTGTGTGCTTCTATAAATAATCCACTCAAAGTCATCCACTAGGTTTGGGCCGATGCCAAACATGTTCTTGGCTGCCTGATGCCAGTTGACACCAGACACAGGTTCTATTTCCGAGTCAGGTATCATCCGCATTGTTCCATTTCCTTTGGGACTCGTAAACGTCAGCACAGCATTCTCTCTGGCTTTCCAGCTCTTAGGAACCATGATGCCGGCAAGCAACTGCGTTGTGTACGTTCCCGATCCTTCTATTCTGGGCTCAGCGCCACAGTGCATGATAAAAGAGATGCGTTCATTGGCCGAGGCTTGCGCAGGTACAGTAACTGACAATGCCTTTAGACCACAGTGCATCAGAAAGAGTGTCACCGACAGCCCTGTAAGAAGGTATAGATAAATCAGGTATTTAAATGATCTTTTCATGGCTATTGGTTTTCGCGTTCAAAACTATATTGATAAGTGGTGCTGGAGCAACCCAGACTAAACGTAAGGTTCAGCTGCCGCTTTCCTTTCACAACCGGATATTGGAAATTTACAGGCACCTCTTCATCTGTACCTTCAGCAGTCATTAATACACTGAAAGGGTATTGCGGGTCGCTCAATGCATATGCACCCGAGCCCTCCAATACGAATGGGAGCCGCTCGGCGATGGTGTATGTTCCATCTTCTTTAAACTCGATACGAAAATCGTTTAGGTTTAGCCGTTGGCTTAGATCCTCTCCGTTTCTGGTCAGCTTGATGACTTTCCAGCTTCCGGTTATTTCTTTGGTTGGCTCTTCATGCGCAATATTGGACAGTTCATCTGCGCATGAAGAGAAAAGTGCAAATCCACATGCCATAAAGGCCATCGGTATTAATTGTTTCGTTTTCATCTTTTAATCGCTTTAATATCCTGGATTTTGTAACATCTCTACTGATTTCGCAATTTCAGATTGCGGAATAGGCCATAAATACATCCTTTTGTTAAATACACGCTTTCTGACATTAATCGTGTTGTATGTCGTAACAGAAGATATGCGTACCGGTTCGGTACCGCGCATTTGACGGTTGTCGGTCATTTCTGCAATTTTCCAACGCCGTACATCGAAAAACCGGTGACCCTCAAAGGCCAGCTCCTTTTGCCGTTCATTCTGAATGATCTCCCGCATCTCATTCTGGGACAACCCTGACCGAAGCGCATAAGGAGACAGCCCGGCACGTTCACGTATGGCCTCGACAGCTTGATATACTTTTTCATCCGGAGCGGCGAGTGTTTCGTTACGGGCTTCGGCATAATTCAACAAGATTTCTGCATACCGTATAATCGGCAAGCACCGGGGCGTATAGGTATTGAACCAGTCTGCTGCGACATCCCGGTTCACCATCTTATACGTATAGTAACCCGTGGGTGTACCTTTATAAATCGCATCCTGACCGGAACTGACATTGTTCGGGTTTGTCTTGTCAATAAAAATATTGACAGGTCGCTTTGCTAATCCATCCCGATGAAATACCATGGATTGATCTCTGGTAACGGTATTCGCCAATCGCGGATCCCGGTTCGCATAAGGTTGTGCCGGATCATAACCCGAGGCCGGGTCATCGATCGGCAATCCGTTCTTCATGCCGAAGGCATTCACTGTTTCCAAATATGGATATGCTCCGGGATTACTTACACCAAAAGTGGGCGGATTCCATGTCCCTTCCAGATCGCTGTTCGAACCTTGCATTTTGGCCAAAATATATTCGCTGTTTTTGCGCAATTGGAAGACCTGATAAAACCCATAACCAGCTTCCCCTGAATTGTCGAGATGCAAATTATATTGACCCGATTCCATAACTTGTGCCGCAGCCTCTTCGGCCAGCTTCCATCTTTCCAAGTCGTTGTTCGGATAGCCCACAATGCTCTTCAACGGCTCCTCTGTGGCCAAATCACCGCCATTAAACAGCGGACTTGCGGCATATAACAACACACGTGATTTCAAGCCATAACATGCGGCTTTGTTAACACGTCCATAATTTTCACCAACATAGGTCCATGGCAGATCTTCTGCCGCCGCATCACACTCTGAAACAATATATTCCACACAGTCCCGAAATGTATTGCGTTCGGAGGGGAGGACATCGCTTGCCCTATAAACACTGTCGCCCATTAACGGCACTCCGGCGTAGTGTTCCAAAAGAATAAAGTAATAGTAGGCCCTTAAAAACCTGGTTTCAGCCTTTACCCGCATTTTAATATTTTCGCCGACCTTTACCCCTGATAGGTTTTTGAGCAAAATATTTGCCCGTCGGATATTTGTATAGCTGGTTTGCCATGCATCTTTGGTAATCAGATTCGCATTAACCGTACCTGTTGCAAATTGTATGAACGTATTGATGCTTCCCAATCCAGCTCCCTCGGCTTCATCTGTACTGGCGTCCAGTCCTCCTCCTCCAAAACGTTTAGGAGCAGTAGCAAACCCGATATCGGCGTATATCCCCGAAAGAAAATCAATGGTATAAGCACTATCCGAAAATACAACCTGCTCATTCAGGTCAGTGGATTGCGTTGAATCCAGAAAACCCTGTTTTTCGCAGGCTACAAATGTCAGCATGGCCAACATAACGCAAATTAAACACCTCTTTTTCATAACTTAATTTATATGGTGATGATAAAATAATTGCTCTTCCATGATAATGTCCCTATTCCAGGGAACTCAATGAAAAGGGCCGTGCCTCTTTGGAAACGCCACGCGCCGTATTCGGCGTGTTTCCCATGACCAATTCCAGCTCGCCACCATTCAGGATATCTTCATACCGGATATAATTCTTATCATAGGGGGCTCCATTTAACCGGGCAGACTGGATATAGACGTTCTCCGCATTATTGTTCTTTGCATGAACGACAAAACGTTTTCCGTTCTCCAACGATACCGTAGCCTTTTCAAACACCGGGCTCCCGATAACGTACTGGTCCGTTCCCGGACAGACAGCATAAATTCCCATAGCACTCAAGACATACCAGGACGACATCGCTCCTTGGTCTTCATCTCCCGGATAGCCTTTTTCCGTCGCATTGTACAATTGAGACATCACCATCCGCACCTGTTTCTGGGATTTCCAAGGTTGCCCGCTAAAATTGTAGAGGTAAGCAACGTGTTGAGTTGGTTGGTTTCCATGCGCATATTGGCCCATTTTTGCCAATAACATCTCGCGCATTTCATGTATTTCCTGCTTATAGCTACCATACTTAATGGTCTGCTCCATCGTAAAGAAGGCATCCAGCTTGGCATTAAAGCGCTCTTCTCCTCCTATGAGGTTGATCAATCCGTTTATATCGTGCATGACCGACCAGGTATATTGCCAGGCATTGGCTTCGGTAAAAGCCCCGCCCCATTCTACGGGATCAAAGTCCGGCATCCATTCACCGTTCGGTAACCGGCCCCGCACAAAGTTGACGTCCTTATCAAACACGTTCACATAGTTGTACATCTGCCGGGCAAATATATTTTCGTAAAACGTGTTGCCCGTCATTTTTGCCAATTGATATGCACAGAAATCATCATAAGCATACTCCAATGTCTTGGCCGTGCTTTCGTGCAGATCGTCCTTATAGGGAATATATCCTTTGATAAAGTAGTCTTCCCAACCTTGCCGACCATTCGATCCGCCCCAAAAACCTTTATTGGTTACTTCGTGGTAGTAAGCATGCAAAGCACTATCCGGATTAAAGGTACGTACGCCTTTCGCCCATGCATCAGTCAGCAAAGAGATTGCGTGGTTTCCGATCATCACACCCGACATACCTGGATTGGACCAAGTCGGGTAAAAGCCGGCCTGTTGTTGCGCGTCCAATAAAGACTGCATATATCGTCCTTGCATCTCACGGTGCAAAATATTGCTTAACGGAAACTGTGCTCGGAAAGTGTCCCAAAAGCCGTTATCTGTATACATATAACCCGCATGTATCTTCCCGTCATAAGGGCTGAAATAATACGGATTGCCCTGCGCATCTATTTCGTAAAACTTGCGGGAAAACAGGTTCGCACGAAACAAACAGGAGTAAAAAGTTGCTTTTTCCTCTTCCGTACCACCTTCTACTACTATACGGTTCAACAAGGTGTTCCACACCTCAAAGGCTTTGGCCTTGGTCGCTTCAAAATTCTTATTCCCGACCAGTTCCTGCTCTATGTTCAGTCCTGCCTGTTCCGGCGAAATATAAGAGGAGGCAATCTTCACCTCGACACGTGTACCCGGCTTAAATTCCAGATAAGCGCCTATACCTTCACCTTCATCTGTCTTATTCCCTGCCGCAATCTTACCCTCTTTATTTTCCCATGTGCCATAGCTTTTAAAATCCTGATTAAAGACCAGCACAAAATAATTCTTGAAGTTTCCTGGAACAAACCGGCCGTTATTTACATACCCGATAATCTTACGTTCTTCGGGAATAATCTTGACCTCACTATCCTTCAAAAAGCCATCTAAGATCAAATAAGCCTTTTCTTTTTTCGGAAAGGAGAAGCGCATGTGGGCACCTCGTTCCACCGGACTGATTTCGGCCTGTATGCCATTGTCAAATTTCACCGAATAATAGTGTGGCTTAGCGATCTCATTAGCATGGCTAAAACGTAAAGCCCTTTCATCTTCGTTTACGACCAGGTGTCCTTTACCCGGCATCAGCGAGAAAACGGCATAGTCGCCCATCCAAGGGCTACATTGGTGCACCTGTTGAAAACCACGAATAGTATTCGCCTTATACTGATATTTCCAGCCGTCGCCGTTTTTACCCGTCTGTGCAGAAAAAAAGTGTACAGCAAAGGGTAGACCTACCGTCGGATAAGTATTGCCGTAAGACAAGGCCCACTCGGAATCTGTGCCCTGCAACGTGTTCACATATTTTACCAAATCTCGTTCTTGCGCATAGTTTTGGATTACCCACGAAAGCGCAATAGTTATACAAGCAAAAATTTTCGTTTTCATATAGATCTTATATTTTTTCTTTTCTTAAAACCGGTTTTTCCTCATGTCCATACTGTTTCCACAACAGGTCAACCATACCCTGCGAACCCGAGTTTACTTTCTGGATGTGCAAGGTCTTTTCCTCGCCCGGCATCAGGGTAAAATAATTGTCGGAAAACAACACAGGCAATACACGCTCCTCTGTCCCGCTGACCACAAGTCTTAGACGATTGCCAAAGGCCACACTCTTTCCCTCATTTCTCACAAGTATGGTTAGCATTCCCTTATCTTCTTCAGGAAGTAACGCAAAAGACAGATCAGCTGCAGGAAGTTCATTTAAAACCGTATAGTCGAGATCCCGCTCGCCGTTTCTCCAATAAAAGTTTTCGGAAAGCACACTGTCCCGACTATCTTTTAGCTCCAATTTTATAAAGTGCAAGGGGGTGAGTCGAGGGTCGTGCCGGTCCTTACCGTACACTTCTATCTCAAATATGGAAAAACCAAATTCTGTTGCTCTTTTTATACCCGAAATTTTAACATAACGGGCTTTCACATGTTGCAATGTGATTTCTTCCACTCCGCCTTTTCCGTTTCGTTTCCCTCCAACAGTTGTCCATTTCTTTCCATCGTTGGAAACCTGCACTTCATATGCCGCTGCATAGGCTTCTTCCCATTTGATGATGAGTGTCTGCAAAGTCTGCTCCTTTTCCAGGTCTACATAAATCCATTCCTGATCCGTGTATTGGCTTTCCCATCGGCTTCCTGTTGCCCCGTCTGTTACGAGAGATGCAATGCGATCATTCACAGCCGAAGACGCATAAGCTGATTTTCCATACGCCAGATTATGCGGATTGAAATTCAAGCGATAGGCTTCCTTTTTATCACTTGCCGACACATTCACTTTTTCGTTGCGGCCGTAACGTGGCAACTCTTCGCCTTGCAGGTTAAAAACACGGGCGACGGCGACAGCCCCATTCAAAGGTGCAGCAGTTGTATTGATTGCCTTAACGCTGTTGTTGGATGCGTTCCATTGGATATGCAACGGCTCGCAGGCATATTTTGCTCCCCAATAAGCGCCTGTGGCATCGTGATAGTAGTCATACGTCTGCCACACGAAAGAAGGATAGGCCGATTGGCTCATCCAAATCAATATGCCGGAAGCATCCTCCCATAGCTTATCGTTCCAAGCTTCGTACATCCCTTTCATGACCTCTATATTCAGGTACTGCGCTTTTTCACAAAAGGCCATTAGGTTGTCCGATTCTCCAAACTGGGTGTTTACCGCCCGCTTATAGTTAATCGGGCTTGCATTGGATGCTTCTTTGCCAAAAAAGTGTTTATTCCAAACGTTATCATCGTCCTTTTCCAATTGTTCATCCGTCGGTAGTGGCCAAAGCTTGTCTTCCGGTATAAATGCCTTTACGCTCTCATAATTGGGGAAAGTGGCTGTGCCAATCTCCGTTCGCAACCCATAACCTCGATCCGAACCATACGGATAGGGCGGATTATTCCATGCCAAATTGCTTCCCGAATTTTCAAAGTGGTGCTTTGGAGGCTGATTGCCCCACCAGCCACTGCCTGACAATCCGTCTTGGTTGGAGCTCGATTTGTACATCCGGTCGTTATGATCCTCCGATGCAACTATTGCACGCAAGTAGTTGTCCAGCTCAGGCTTCGGGTGGGTCTCGTTTGCCCCACACCATAGGGCAATACTCGGATGATTGCGCAATCGCTTCACCTTGTCCAGCGCATTTGCTTTGAAATCCTCGTCGCTTGCCACATCATTATAAGCTACGTAAAGCCAAAAATCATCCCACACCATGATGCCATAACGGTCACAATAATCATAAAAAGCATCATCTGTCACTGTACCGGTCCAAAGACGAATCATATTGTAATGCATGTCCTTGTGCAGTTTTATCTTGGTCTCGTATTCCGATCCATGGCACCGCAACAGGTATTCGCTCATTCCCCAGTTGCCTCCTTTTAGGAATATGCGCTGCCCATTGATGAAAAACTGCAGCACCGGCCAACCGGCATTATTGCGGACATATTGGTATTCATACTGACGTATACCGAAATGGATTTCCTTTTGGTCGGATAGTTCCCCATCTACCTCACTGCGCAAAGTACAGGTATAGAGATGCGGTTCGCCATAACCATTGGGCCACCATAGCTTAGGCTGTTTTACAATGAGCTCTTCCACTTCTTTGCGATCCACATATACCTTTTTCGAGCTATTGCCCTCCACATGTACTTTCTTGGAAAACCGGATATTGCCGGGTTGGATAAGTCCTGATAGTTCCACTTCTTTGGGCTGATCCGATGAATTCCGAAGTTCTGTCGATACAAATAAATAAGCGATATCATTCGATTCCAGCTCAGATCTGATCCAAGGGTCTTCCATGGTAACATCTCCGGTAATGTTTAAAGAAACATTGCCTGTTATGCCTGCGAGCCTTCCCGGCACATAAGGCATCCAATCCCAACTGGCCGCTGACAAGTAGGTCGGGCTGGCCGTGACACCAAATTGGTCTTTCGCATCCCTTGTCTTCTTTTGGTCGGCATCGGTAATCAGCACCGCAACGGCGTTATCCTGCCCGGGACGAACCAAGTGGCTGATCTCATATTTCGTGCGCAGCATGTGGCCACTGACATCTTTGGTCGATTCCGGTGTACCGGATAATTTTACACCATTTACATAGAAGTCCGCATAGCGGTTTGTGTTATCAAACTGCAACCAAACCTTTTGTCCCACTTTAAAGTCAGCAGGCAAGGTAAAATGTGTACGGTACCAAAAAGGACGGTTGAAGTACGTCTCGTCAACACGGTGGATATTATCTCCATAGTTCGGATCCGGCACTTTGCCGGCTTCCACATACGCGGCAAACACAACGCCCGGCACAATACCGTTTACAGCATCATCCATGCGGTAATCCGGTTTTGAAATTTCCAACCCTGACGGCAAATCCGCCGTCTTGGGTTGTACTTTCCAAACGATAGCTGGATTCGTACTGTTTAATGAAATCTGTCGAACCTGGCCTCTACCTGTTAAGGAGCTAAGAAGCAACAGCGCAGACAAAAACAATATTTTATGCATGAAGCTCATCTTTAATTTTGTTAATCTTCCACTCCCCACTCTTTGTTCGGTTGGTCGCCCATGAATAGTTCCAGTTTTCCGCCCGATACGACATCATTAAAATCGATATAGCACTTGTTATAAGGTTTCCCGTTTAGCAAGGCTTTTTGGATATAGATATTCCCGGCCGCATTGTTATGGGTTTTGATGACGAACGGCTTCCCCGAATAATAATCGCCATCCATCCGATAGGTTACTTCCTCAAACAACGGACTGGTGATTTCCAAGCGGGTACTTCCGGGGCACGAGGGATGTATCCCCGTTGAGGCCAGCACATACCAAGCCGACATTTGTCCCACATCTTCATTGCCGACAATACCTTCCACGGAGTTTTTATAGGCTTTATCGCATATATGGCGTGTCCATTTTTGGGTCTCCCAGGGTGTCCCTAAATGATTGAACAGGAAAGGCACCAGATGCACAGGTTCGTTCGCGTGGTTATAATAGTCGTTCCACAGCATCTGATCCGGTGTCTGTTCGAAAAAGTTGGTCAAATCTTGCAGCACTTTATCACGGCCACCCATCAGCTCAACCATTCCCGGGATATCATGTGGCACAAACCAGCCTTGTTGGTAAGGATTGGATTCAATCGTGCCGTACCACTCCTTCGTTCTGGCGCCATCCGGCCATGCTTCCCATGAACCATCTGCCTTTTTAGGACGAAACCAGCCTTTTTCCTTATCAAAAATATTCCTATAAGCTTGCCCTTTCGCTAAAAAAAGCTGTGCATCTTCTTGTTTTCCCAGTCCTTTGGCCATCTGCGATACGCACCAATCGGCATATGCGTATTCCAATGTATGGGAAATACTGAGCGAACCCGCCGTATAACCTAACGTATCGTTGCCAAATAATCTGGACGTATTCACCGCATATTGATAGGCTTTTTCAACATCGTATCCTTGGATGCCCTTTACATAAGCATCGGCTAATACCGATAAGGCCGGATTGCCAATCATACATCCGGAATAGGCATTCATGAGCTCCCAGCGCTCATAATACCCTCGTCCCGACTCTTCTGCAAGCGTAATCAGGGAGTTCAGCTGATCATCAACCAATCTCGGGTTGATGATTGTCTGCAATGGGAATTGGCTTCGAAAAACATCCCAGCCACTGAATATGGTACGTTTTGTAAACGTATTTGCCTGATGGATTTGCTTATCTCCGCCGATATAGCGCCCGTCTACATCTGTATAGGTGCGCGGATCAATCATCGTATGATAAAGAGCGGTGTAGAAGATGGTTTTTTGGTCTTCCGTCCCGCCTTGTATCTTGATCCGGCCCAATTCCTCGTTCCACAACCGGGTTGCCTCTTCACGAACCTGATCGAACGATTTTCCTTCCATTTCCTTCCTGAAATTGTTTTCTGCCCCGGCCATGTCGACAAAAGAGATACCGACCTGCAACGTCACTTCCTCATTGTGCTTCGTTTCAAAATCAGAGAAAAAGCCCAAATGCTTGCCTGCTAACTCGTCTTTCCCTTTAACAAGGTTAGCCTTTTCTACTTGCTGCAGATAAGGGATGCTGACCACTTCATCCCGCTTACGGGGCCAGTCATCAGGAATGTCGGCCTGCCAAAAGCCATAATTGTGCAAAGGTTTGCTAAAGCGGGCATAAAAGTAAACTGTATAATCGGCTTTCCCTTCCCCATTTCCCCAGCCACCGCCATCAGGTGTGCATAGCATCCATCCCCGGATGGTATAATCATCTACTTTATGGACATATTGCTGTACAGATGTTCCTCCCACGCGGCGAGCCAAATCAATCTGTATCCGGGATGCTGCATGCTCGGGGAACGTAAAGCGAATCATGCCACTGTGCGGTGCTGCCGTTGTTTCCACCTTAATACCATAATCCGTTAGGTTTACGGCATAATAGCCCGCCTTTGCCACTTCCGTTTCCTTGTCATAATGCGAGCGGTAGCCTTTGATGCTTCCGTCTTCTTTCCCGGCAATGGTCTGCAGCTTTCCGGTGGTGGGCATCACCAGAAAATTACCCAAATCGCCAAACCAGCCTACGCCACTCATCTGCGTAAAGGCAAAACCCTCTATGGTACGATGCTCATCGCTATATCCCGGACTATTGTCGCCCCCCGTTATCGTGTTCGGACTCACCTGCACCATGCCGTATGGTGTGGTCGCTCCCGGGAAAGTTTTCCCCAACCCATGATAAACTTCAGCGGCCCCAACATTGGTACTCGCCCCGATAAAAGGGTTCACATAATCCGCAGGATAAAAAGTTTTTGCTTTATCGCCTATCGAGCAAGCATTTGATAACAGCACAAAACAAACAAGGCTTCCGTATAATCGTATACTATCTAACATCAATCTTCTAATTTTTATATGTGTTTTTTCTTTATTTGCAGTGTCTTTATCCCAAAACGGGGCATATTGATGGAAAACATCCATTTATCGGCTTGGCGTACCGCATCTATAGTGTCGACCTTCTCACCGTTTAAAAGAACCTCTTCAACACCCTCAACCGGAAAGTCAAGAGTGAGTTGTTGCGACCCGGATGTTCCCTCCGCATTAAAAAGCCGTAACAAAACAGCATCGTGATCGACCTTCGAAGCGGTTATTTCCAGTCCCGACTGATCACCAGATACAAAAGACCGATCCTTTAGCTCGAAACCATGGCCATATACCCCGACTAAAGGTTCGTTCCAAAAAGTGCTTTCTGCGGAAATCTGTGCCTCATCCCAGGTCCCAGTATGGGGAATCAAAGCATATCGCATGTTTAGCGCTTCTGTTATTTTATAATCCATGCCCCATAGCCCCACTCCGGAATATTGGGCTGTAAGGCTTAACGGATAGTCTGCACCATACAGATAGGATGTCGTGTGATCCGATAAGAGCGCCAATCCATATTGGTCATCGTGCTGTACGAGATCCACCCAATTCAGGATAACATTGTGTTTAATTTCCTCCCATTTCCCGAAAAAGGTATCTTCTTCACGGCTCTCGCACACATCGAAAGGAGCATTTTTGTAGAGCTTTCCTGAACGTAGGCTGTTGGGAAACATCACTTTGAGCTTGTAGCGATCATCGGTGTATGCCCGCCTGTTGTCCACCCACTTATGCTCTTGTCTATATTCACCGATTCCTACATTTTCTTGCCAATCGACAGTCAAGTCGAAATCTATCCTTCTTTGGCCCGGTTCAAGGGAGATGATATGGGTAAAGGGATGTGAGGCGATATGCCCCTCTATTTTTACTTTTATCAAAAAAGGGTGATCTTCCAATACGGTTATTTTAGCGGCAGCTTCTTTAGAAGAATAAAACTGCTCTTCATCATAGAAGTGGCCGGATATCTCCCCAAAAGCATATATGCCGTCCCGATCGACAAATTCTTTATTGTCCGCATGTTTGGCTATCAAACTTTTGATGACACCTCCTCTTGCCTTATCCAGAACCATCCTATACATATCATTCTCTATGATGCAGTTTCCCTCGTCATCAAACTGTACACCTTTGATGGGAGAAGTTTTGCTTTGGTTACCTTCTTTCAGGCGATAGGTTGCGTAACCGAACCCGACGACATCCGGTCGGAAGACCAACCACACGGCATCTTCCTTTTCTTCCGTGAGGCAAGAGATTTCTTCGTTCTTGCTATTGAACAGGGCGACTTTCCGATGCTGGAAGGACTTTGGCAGTTTAACGCGTACCAACTCCGCACGTTTCGCGCCAACCGTATTGAAAATCCGTATAGAACCCGCATCATCGCCTTTTGAACGGGTTTTCATATCGTAGCTTCCGATAGCTTCCGCAATCACGTCATCAGCCAGCCGATTTGTCGAGTTTGTCCACGACCGCACCGCTTGCTCCCACGTCTGATCCTTGGTCAAACGGTTATACGGGACAATCCACGAATCATGATGCTGTGCCAACATCAATGTCCGCCAAGCTTCGTCCACCGTATCAGCCGGAGGAATATATCCGTTGTCTATGTAAGCCATGGCACTGATTTTCTCCGCCATCACCACTTTGTTTTCTGATTTCCGAACATCCTGTGCTATACGTTGCAGTGCTTGGCTTCCCCACATCAGATTCACCAACACATCCTCCTGCGTAAAATGCCAGTCATCATCGGACTGTTTTGACGATATCTCTTCGATATATGTTGTCCATGTGACGTATGTGGAGTTATTTTTAATATGTTCACCATGTCCAAGCCAAGGACCATTTTTCCATCCCGCATCCTGATAACACATGCCCACGGGGTTCTGAATGCCCTGCCCGTAAGCCGCCTGAAGAAAGGCGGTAGAATTGTTCCATGCTTGTGTTTGCCATGTAGAATTTTCTTCAAATGCCTCAGAAGCATACCGAGGAACGGTTAATATAGCCGTACCTTCCGGCCCAATCCAGTTGACCAGCTCTCCTCCGTATGCTGCAGTGTATCCGCCCCAACAGGTATTCGGGCATTTCAAGACCGCATATTTAAAACCAAACTGCTTTAGCAACTGTGGTAAACTACTGGTGAAACATGGTTCTTCAACAGCATAGGTGGTATAGGTGACATCGGGAAAATGTTCACGCATCTTCCGCATGCCATACGCAAACTGCCGTATGATACTCTCTCCTGAAATGTTGTAGCAATAGGGTTGTGCATAAGTTGGATTGGTAAATTCAATTCTTTTATCACCAACCATTTTGGCAAAACGAGCATAGGCCTCTGGCTCTTTTTGTTTGACCGTGTCCCACGTTTCAGGCTCTATCTCCAACCCCAATCGCCATTCAGGATGCGCCATAAGCTTATCTACCATAAACTGCGTGACCCACATCGGATAATGCCCGTACACACCGCCATGATATCCATCCACAAAATAAGGTTTCTGTGCATACAGGTCTCGCGTTAACGATAGCAACATAAAAAATAGAATGACACAGATCTTTCGCATAATAAAGAGGTATTTGAATTAAAGGCGAACCAAGCTTATTTTCCGCTTTTCCGGCTTACCGATCTTTTTAATCGTGTTCAACAATACATCCATTTCATCCTGCCATGCTTGTCGCACCTCGGAGAACATCGCTTTGCTGTAAAGGTCTCTTTTCGCCCGTAACCAACCATCCTTTTCCTTGTGCTGGTCAAGTACCTCAATGGCCTTTCTGTTATTCGCATCCAATAAACCCTTAGGTTGGAAAAAGTTATATTGTACCCACGCGTAATCTCTAAAACGACGCTCTATTTCCCATCGCTCCTCATTCAGGTGCATGATCCGAAGTGCCTGTTGGTACTGTGGGGTCTTGTCCAATGCCGCCAGGTTTATGCCTTTGGCAAAATCTGCCGCTGTCCAGGTTCCGATTTCTTCCCCGTCAATAAGGAGCTTATACTTCCCCTTTAACCCCTTCACCGTCAATAGCTCTTGGTTCATCTCTTCCATAAAGGGAACGACTTTGGTCGCCTCAAACTGGCTTTTCTTACTTCCCCAGCCTCTGGCCACCGTATCTAAAGGGTAAGGCAGGGCTTTGGCTTCATAATCAAAGCTCCATCCGGAAGCCGTCTTTTCTAATCCGGAAACTGTACAGTTCGAAGCAGTGGCCACCTCATTTTTAGAGACATCAACAACCATCTCCGCTACTTTTTGTCCGCTAAACCCCTGTGCTTTCAAGATAAGGTAGGCCATCACCATATGCCCATCCAAATCCGGGTGCACGCGGTCGTTTCCGGACAAGGTAAAAGAAGGATTGTCCTTTTGAACACGTTTGCTGATCGCCATCATGGTTTCGTTAAAATCAAAAAATTCCCATCCGTTTGTTTTTGCCGATTCCCGTTGGAAATCAACGATACGCAACATGGCCTTATTCTTATTTTTCAAAGGAGTATTGTCGGGGATAACAACTGTTTCATCATAAGGCGAACTTCCCAATAGAACAATCCTGGTATCAACAAGACCTTTATACCGTTCTTCCATCTGCTTGTATCCCTCATACGATTCTTTGACTTTTTCGTCCGCGAATTTTTCAGGTTCCGATCCATTGTATTCAAAATATCCCGAATCATTCATTCCAAATGTGGTAAAAAGCACGGTAGGTTGTTTGCTAAAAACATCTCCATCAAGACGTTTGAGCATATCCCATACACGGTCCCCGCCAATGCCGGCATTTAGAACTGTCAGGTTCATTGCAGGGAAACGGGTCATGTAATACAGCCATATGTACGAATGGTAATGTCCGCCATCCGTAATGCTATTGCCTAAAAAAACGACACGATCATTGTCCTGAAATGGTGCTATTTGTTGAGCCGATAGCCGATTCGCTCCGAGAGCAAGTACTAAAATTCCTATAAAAAATCTTCTCATGTATAATATTTATTTTTGGGGATTTATATTCAACAGTAATACAATCAATATAGCCCTCCTGATTTTACTTTACGCATAGCGACAATGTATTTGGACCAGCTTCCAACGCATAAACCAGACCTTTCCAAATAAATTTTTCAGTTATTTTTTCAGGAAAGTTTACGTTGATTTTCCATTTTGCGTTCCAAAGCCTGCTATGCTGCGCTTGGCCATGCGAAAGAACGGTATTTGGCAAGAAAAGAAAGCCGAACAATATATAGAGGGTATACAGATGCTTTATCATGGCCATAGACTATGTTACTGATCTTTTTTGTTTATAATTTGTACATAAAAACTTCCTTTCTGAATACAACCTTTAAAAGCCGATCATTTCGTAAGGAATACGCACACCCTTCACCCGATAATAATACGGATCTTTCGTGCCGTCAGGTTCCAATTCCATGGTCTCTTCAGTAGCGCAGGCATCATAATTGATACTATATGTTACCAGTAGCTCGTCTTTTCCATTAACCGCCTGTGGGTGGATGGCCGGTGTGTAAACACGGGCATTGTTTCCCTTGTAATATTCCGTAAAAGCATACACCAGTTTTTGGGGTGTAAAAGGTCCTGTCGGGCTACTCGATGTGGATACATACATTTCCAGAGAAGGTATGCCACAATAAAATCCCTGGCTCGTGGTTACGTGGATATACTTACCATTGAGGAAGCTGACGAAATTATCGCCCAGACCTTGTGTGATCGCGGCTTCTGATGTGGGAGTTGGGGTGCCAGCCCAGGTTTTTCCATCCCAAAACGTCCATTTCGTAGGGTCATTGTGCGGAAAACGGGCCGTATGTACGAATGTGCCAAACCCATAAAGCCCGTCGCCACGAAAACCAAATACATATACATAGCCATCATCGGCTTTGACCATGCCCTTGGAATAGCGAATGTTAAGTTGGCCACTCATATTGGGGACGGTCAAGCGTTCCACCTGATTCCATTCAGTACCCGAGTTTTTGGTTAATTTATAGAACGCCTGGTCAACATCTTCCAGACCATTTCCTTCTCCTCCATGGAGGTATACGTGGTCACCCAGTTCCACACCCACGCCGACCCAGTTTCTGTTGCTACCTGCCGGTACAGGGCAGATGTTACCTACATTATGGTTTGCACCCTGTCGGGTCATCATAGGGGCATTCGGGCTCCAGTTGTTTGCCGACGGTTGGATAATGATAGAATTGGTATATGAGATAAAATGATTGCCATATAGATTGCCGCTAGGAGCCAGCGACATCTCGTAAAAGGCATCCTGCGTGATCCAGAGCACGCGCCCATCGGCCAGCGGGATACTGTTGCCTTGATCAAATGCAACCGAACCGGTTGTCCGGTTGAAAAAGTTGGTCACGTCACCATCCCGATAACTGTCCCTGGGTAGCTTGGTGATAGCCCATCGCTGCGCCTCACTTCTCTGTTGCGCCTGGGCGAAAACAGCTCCGCCATTCATCAGCGTCAGGTAGAGTCCGTTCGCTTTATTAGATATCTCATATTTACCGGTCTCTACCGATTCTTCTATTTTCCACAATTGCAGATCAGCGTTGTTCTTCAACTCCCAATTTTGTTTCAGCTGTCCGCCACTAGAAACCCCGTTCAGAAATAGGCCACTGTGTAAATTCCGCAATTGGTAGTACTTGACACCACTTTCTGTAGAGTGGTAGACAATATCCCATTCTTGCCATCTTTTGAGGTTTTCTCCGGTAGCAACCTCAGCATTAGCCACATGGATCACGGCATTGTCAAGGTATTTTTCGTTGAAAGTCAAATCGCCCTGCACCTGCATAACAGCTGAACCATTGTTGACAGATATGCTATATGTATCATAATCAGAAATACCCGGATCATACACCCTAAACTCTACTTCCCACACCCTCGTGTCCCCCGAAGCTGCCGTAACGGTAAAAACGGCTTTACTCCCGGTAGACACATTTATGGCCTTTCCGGAGGCAGGGCTAACGCTGGCACCGTCGGACAGCGTAATCAGCGGAACGATCTTTGTCAGATCGGTTTCGGGAAGAACCCGTACCAATATCTTAAAAACGTCCCCGTCTTGATAGATAACAGCATTTCCATACTGCCCGGATTCCAATTTGAAATCCTTAATCATCCGCCCCGGGCTTGGAGGAAGATCGTGCTTCTTTTCACATCCAAAGAAGATAGCAAAAAGCATAAAAGCAATAAGTTTTCTCATTGTGTTTATAATTTTAAGTGGTTGCGCTTTTTACAGATTCAGAGATTCCCGCCAACGCCCTTCTGCGGACAGGAGCTACCTGAATGTTGTATTGAACAAATTTATAAACCAAGACGCCTACCCGTATGCACAAGTAGGCGTCTTGGTAAATGTTTCAGAAAAAGAAAATGATTAAATATTTGTAAAACAGCAACTTATCAAAAACAAAGGGTTCTCAATTGGTAAATGAGATGGAATCTATTCATGGAAAAAACCGCCGATCTTCTTCACTTTTTCTTCAAAATGATCACTATCGGTCAAGGCTTTTCCTTTTACTTTGCTCTTATAATTATAAATGGTCTGCATAGAATATCGAAGAAAAGTAGCAATTTGGTTTACATCGGTTATCCCCAGACGGATGAGTGCAAAAATCCGAAGCTCGGTATTCAATTGACCCTTTTTTAATTCATATCTTTCTTCCTCTCTGAGCAATTCGTTGAACTCTTCCACAAAATTCGGGTATACCTCAAAAAATGTTTGGTCAAAATCATGGTACAAAGCTTCCGTATCGCGCTCAAAAACAAGATTTGAAGCGCTTAATTTCTGCAAGTCTTCTATCTGGCCCGCTTTTATCTTTCGGTGGACATATTTTCTATATTCTTCAAGCTTGTCCAAATAGACCGCGCACTGATTAATATAATATCCGATATAGCGTTCACGTATAAGGTTTGCCTCGTCTAATTTATGATTGACAGATACAAGTTGGTCGTTAATGCTTTTCAATTTTTTTCTGCCCTTTGACACAATCCTCATCTGCTTATACAGAAAATAGAGGGTGACAATCAAAATCACTACAAAAATACTGATGGTAAGCGCATACAATCGCAAATTCTTCTTTTGTTGCTCGATTTTAGCCAAATACGTGGCTTCTATAATAGGATGTGTCCGGGCAATGACGGCATTTCTAAAACGCGAATTATAAAAATTGGCATCCTCCAAAGAAGCCTGTATATAATTAAAGGCCCGATCTACGTCTCCTTTCTCATATTGATAAATCGCCAAAGCCAGCAAAGATTCATTTTCCTTTACCGCCAACTGTACATCGGTTATTGCCGCTAAAAGTAGATACTTCTCTTCCAGCTCAACATCTCCAAGTTCTTTGTATACCATAGCCAGGCCCATGGCAGCCATGGCATAACCATGCGTGTTGGGTTCTTCTTTCTGAAACAGCTTCAGCTGTATGGCCGCAGACTCTTCATAAGCCTTCTCTGCTTTTAGCTTGAAAGCCTCTTCTTTAAGGTACATATCACTCCCTTTGCCCAAGAGGTTCATCAAAGAGTCTCTGTAACGCTTATTCTCTGAAAGATATAATTTTTCATAGGTTTGGTTGTCTGTGTACTTTGTCAAGTTCTCATTATACCGAATATGGCACCAGCAGTACAACACCTTCAAGTTCGGGGGTAATTTTTGATAATCTATGGATTCCAAAACTTCTAACGCTGGCGTAAACAAGCCGGATAAGGACAATACGAAAGCCTGTTTTAATTTACTGTTATAAAAATACTCCTCGTTGCCCAACGTTTTTGCTACCTCAATGTTTCGATCAACATATGCCAGCGCGGAATCACACTTAAAAGATTGATATTCGGATATCAATTCATCATGAAGATGAAACTGATCTTCTAAAGAAACGGCTTGCCGAAGCCGCTGTTTAATGATGTCAATATTTTTTTCCTTTTTTGCGGTATATACCGCACGGTTGATAATCGTTTTATCTAATATATGCAAAAGCGAATCCGTCTCACCCATAGAGAACGTACGCAACAAACAAAATAAGATAAAAAAGATGGTCAGCAACGTCCTTTTCACAACCCGTATCTAATAACAAATAATCACTTTACCCCCAAAGCAGTACAATATAAGCGAAAAGAGCAGACAAACCAAATAATATGTACATATATCATTGTCGATGCATGTAAAGGGTTCATAATAAAAGGGGATTATTTTATGCTATCCATTGTTTTTGGCCATCCCACAGCGCTTCCGCCGCTCGCCACGGCAAGGACTGTGGGATGGCCTGTCCGGCCTAAGGACTCGAAGTAGATTAGCTAACAGAATAAGCAAATTGAATAATTTAATCCTCCATTTATCGCTATACAAAAATCTTCTCCAAATAATTCATTTGAGCAAAAAAATATGCTTGTTCTCCGCGCTACCGGGTTTCAGCACTTTTCTGTTTTAAATTTTGTGTATAAGCGTCTTTATGAGGCAATAAATAATTAACTTTGCTCCATGTTGAACGACGAAAAACCACTGAATTTTATCGAGGAGATTATCGAAGAAGATCTTCGCAAAGGTACGCATGACGGACGTGTATTGACACGTTTTCCCCCCGAACCGAATGGTTATCTCCACATTGGTCATGCCAAGTCCATTTGCCTGAACTTCGGTTTGGCGCAACGTTACAATGGCAAGACCAATCTGCGTTTTGATGATACAAACCCGGTAACAGAAGATACCGAATATGTAGAAAGCATCAAGCAGGATATTCAGTGGTTAGGCTACCAATGGGCCGAAGAGCTGTACACTTCCGACTATTTTGAGACATTGTATGATTACGCCGTGGACCTGATCAAAAAAGGATTGGCTTATGTGGATGACAGCACAGCCGAGGAAATTGCCGTGGCGAAAGGAACACCTACAGAACCCGGTAAGCCTACACCCTACCGCGATCGTAGCATCGAAGAGAATTTGCGTCTCTTTCAGGAGATGCGCGATGGAACATACCAAGATGGGGAGAAAGTGTTACGTGCCAAGATTGACTTGGCCAACCCCAACATGCATATGCGCGACCCACTGTTGTATCGCATTAAGCACGCGCATCATCACCGTACGGGCGATAAATGGTGTATTTACCCCATGTACGATTTTGCACATGGGCAATCCGATTCCATCGAAAAAATCACACATTCCATTTGTACATTGGAATTTATTCCGCACCGCGCCTTATACGATTGGCTGATCGAAAAATTGGAGATATTCCCGTCTAAGCAGTACGAGTTTGCCCGATTGAATATGACCTATACCGTCATGAGCAAGCGCAAGCTTTTGCAATTGGTCAATGAAAAACATGTGGAAAGCTGGGACGATCCGCGTATGCCGACTATATCGGGCTTGCGTCGCCGTGGTTATACGCCTGTTTCCATCCGCAATTTCTGCGAAAGAATTGGTGTGCAAAAGCGTGAAAACATGATTGACGTGGGCTTGTTGGAGTTTTGCATACGCGAAGATCTGAACCAAACGGCTTGGCGCCGCATGGCGGTGTTGGATCCCATTAAATTGATCATCACCAACTATCCCGATGGACAAACCGAGGAGCTTATCGGTGAAAACAACCCCGAGGTAGAAGGAGGTGAAGGATCGCGTACGATTCCGTTCTCCAAGGAGCTGTGGATAGAGCGTGATGATTTTATGGAAGAACCACCAAAGAAATTCTTCCGTTTAGGCCCGGGATTGTCCGTTCGACTGAAACATGCCTATATCGTGGAATGCCATGATTTTGTGAAAGACGAAAACGGTAAGGTCACAGAAGTACACTGCACCTATGCGCCAAATTCCAAATCAGGTGAAGATACCTCCGGATTGAAGGTTAAAGGTACCATTCATTGGGTTTCTGCAGCACATGCCAAAAAAGCCGAGGTAAGGCTGTATGACCGTTTGTTCAATGAAGAAAACCCTGCGGCGGCGGAGGACTTCAAAGCATCCATTAATCCAAACAGCCTGCAGGTTATCGAAAACGCATATATCGAACCCGACTTGGCTACAGCCGAAGCAGGCAAGGGCTATCAGTTTATTCGGTTGGGCTATTTTACGCTTGATACCAAATCTTCTGCGGACCATTTGGTGTTTAACCGGACAGTGACGCTCAAAGATAGTTGGGCCAAAGAAGTGAA
>JBEBRE010000008.1:0-45920 GCA_040394995.1 Sphingobacterium wenxiniae | reverse complement strand
TAGTATTTGTACCAACATGGCTAAGAGGATCAGCCATCGGAAGTAGGAGTGCCAGATCAACATCTTACAATGAATTTCTCACGATTACGCGTGCAGGATCTCTAAGAGTTATTGTTGTCCGATTCAATATGGCCTTTGCGGCCTCTTCTCCCATTTTTTGAAAGTCGGTACTGATAACGGTAATGCCATCTTCGAGCACTTCTTTGACGGCCGTGTCATTATAGGAAATCAATCCGATATCCCTTCCCAATTTCCAGTTTTTCTTCCGGCATATCTTGATGATATCCACGTCATCTTGGTCATAACGGCTGAAAGTGATGTAGGCATCACCTTTTTTGACCGTTGATTCGTCGATGGTATGCAGTATTTGATGTTTTTTTCTGTACTGTGTAGCAAATGCTTCAAAACCTTTTATCAGCTCTTCGGCATGAAAAGCCTCCAAGGGCGCGATAAGAACCAATCGTTTGTACTTATCCAGCTGTGGCAATAATACAGTCAATGAGTCTACAATATCTGATCTATGGTCCTGATAAATGCAGGAATAAGTGCCTTCCAATTCCTGTTCTTGCCGGTCAATAATAATTCTTTTGTGCGCAGGTATTCTGTTTAGGACAGCAGATGGATTTTCCTTAAAAAAGGTAATGATGACGAAATGTGTATAATTGTTCAGGTTTTCTTCGATGAGTTTTTCGAAAACCTTAAAGTTATGATGGTGAAAGAACACATCGACATCTGCATGGTCTTTAATGGTCTCTAAAAAGGAGTGGTACACACGATCACGCAATACATTCATCTTGTCCAGGATGAGGCATACGCGATAAGGTTGATACTGCTTTATGCGCTTTACATAATATCCCTTTCGGTATTCTGATTCAATAATGCCTTTTTCTAAAAGATAATTGATGCCTTTCAAGGCTGTTTCTTTACTAATCTTCAACTCGCTGGTAAGTTGGTTTAGTGTAGGAAGCCTGTCGTCGATATTCAGTTTGTTAGTTTCTATCTGCGACATGATGTAATCCACCAGTTGCATGTATTTCATGCGATGCTTTAAACCGGTGGACTGCGACGTGGATGCTAATGTATCTTTCAATGTATTACCGTTTTTATCGAACAAAGGTAATAGGTTTGCTCCGGTAAAACAATAGGGCAGACCAGACCAGAATATTCAATTGGTTTTGGGAGTTGTTTATTAGGTCTATTAACCTGCTTTTTACAGGTTAAATATTTGAAACTACTAATTTTTTTTAAAAAAGTTTGGTATTTCCAATTTCTTCTTTTATGTTTGCTTTATAATTATAGACCATACCAGACCAGACTAATCTGTTTTTTGGTTTTAATAAATGTATCACGCTAATGAAAAAGAAATTAAATTATGATGAAAAAGAACAAATTTCTTGTACTTATTTTTTGTTGCTTAGCACTATTTAGTGCCAAAGCACAACAGTCCATAAGTGGTGTAGTGGTTTCTTCTAAAGAAGGAACACCCTTATTGGGGGTATCTGTTTCAGATGACAATGATACGAAGTCTACCCAAACCAATGAAGATGGTCAATTTTCGATTGAAGTAGGAAATGAGGTCGTTTATCTTGTGTTCAATCGTGTTGGTTATGAACGTCTTCGCGAACCTATAAATGGAAGAAAGACCATACATGTAACACTTCAAGAGTCTTTATTGGATATTGAAGAAGTTGTAGTCGTTGGATATGGTACACAGCGGAAACTGGATGTCACAAGTTCCATCAGCACCGTTTCCGGACAGGATCTGGCAGAAAGACCGGTCATCAGCACATCTATGGGACTACAAGGCATGGTTCCGGGTCTGACGGTAACCCAAAGTTCTGGAAGACCCGGTGCAGATGGTGGCACATTGCGTGTGAGGGGCATAGGTACACTGAACGACTCCAATCCTTTAGTTTTAATAGATGGTCGCGAGGGTAGTTTGGAAACATTGGATGGCAATGAGATCGAAAGCGTCTCTGTCCTAAAAGATGCCTCGGCAGCGGCAATCTACGGATCACGTGCGGCAAACGGCGTTATTCTGGTAACAACAAAGCGTGGTAAAAGTGGAGGAATGTCTCTAAGCTATAACGGCTATATAGGCAAAGAAGAATTTACCGAGATGTTTGAATATGTCAATGGTTTTGACCATATGGTTTTGAACAATATCGCTTTGGAGAATGCCGGATTATCAAAGGTTTTTACGGATGATTATATTGATCAGTATATTGAAAATAACAGTCCCTACAGCTATGATTATCCAAATGTAGACTGGCAAGAATTAATCTATTCGGGCAAAGGCCGGCAAGAGCACCATAATCTTATATTCTCCGGTGGAACAGATCGATTGAGCTCCATGGCTTCCTTATCTTTTCGTAACCAGGGGGGGCTTATTCCAAAATACAATGCCAAACGTATCGGATTACGGTTGAACAATGATTATAAGGTTTCGGAGAAATTTGATTTTTCAGTTGATTTGAGTGCAAGAGTAGCGCCGATTTCTTTTCCTGCCGGAGGGGCCAATCAGGTTTTTGACCTTATACGGTATAGTCCTTTATTTGCCGCTTATCTGCCGGATGGACGATATTCCAATAACGCCTACGGTTATCCAAACCTGAAGGCCATGATTGAAGAGGGGGGAAGCAACACAACTAACTATTCAGGTTTGTCAGGCAGGTTCTTGGCCAATTTTAAACCGATAGATGGTTTAAAATTAACGGTTTCTTATATGCCAGAATATGGACAAAGTCGTTCAACCAATTTTTCTAAACCCGTTCCGGTATACGAGCCGAATAATGATGAACCGGTATCCTATAATCCAACTAAGTCACACCTTACGGAGGGTTTTTCAAAGAACATGACCCACAATCTGAATGCTTTGGCATCTTATGAATATCATATAGACAATCATCATGTAAATGTATTGGCAGGATACGAACAAATTTCCTTTTACACAGATAACTTCAATGCTTACCGGGAAAACTTTACTTTCTTAGAGTATCCGGTACTGAATACGGGTTCACAGGTCAATATGAGTAATGGCGGAACAGGAAGTGAATGGGCATTGCAATCTTATTTTGGGCGTGCTGGCTATAACTATGCTAACCGATATCTATTGGAATTCAATGTCCGGTATGATGGTTCTTCAAGATTTGTAAAGCGTAATCGATTTGGTTTTTTCCCTTCTATATCTGCGGGTTGGAATATTGGCGAAGAAGAATTTATAAAGCAATATGGCTTTATTGACCTACTAAAAATTAGAGGGTCTTATGGTGTTCTTGGTAATCAAAATATAGGTACTTATCCCTCAACGTCTATTATTTCATTAAATCAAAACTATGTATTTGATGGAGTTCCTACTTCAGGAGGAGCACTGACAGAAATGGCAAACGAGCATATTAGTTGGGAAAGTTTAAGGACTTATAATATAGGATTAGATATTGGGTTATATAACAAATTATCAGCTACGTTTGAATATTACGTCCGTGATACGTACGATATTTTGCTAAAACTACCGATTAATAAAACCATTGGATTGGCGGCTCCCTATCAAAATGCAGGTAAAGTACAGAATAAAGGATGGGATTTTTCGCTAAGCTATAAAAACTTTGATCGTCCATTTGGCTATGGTGTTCGTGCTGTACTGTCTGATGTAAAGAATAAGGTTGTGGATTTGAAAGATACCGGACCATATATCAGTACGTTCAGCATTATTAAAGAGGGCGAACCCATCAATGCCTTATTCATGTATAAATCAGATGGATTATTTCGAACAGAAGAGGAAATTGCCAATCATGTTAAGCAAATTGGAGATTTGAAACCCGGAGATATCCGATATGTCAATCAAAAGACTGTTGACACCGACGGCGATGGTGTATTTGATGAATACGACGATCTGATCAATGCAAATGATAGAGTGGTTGTTGGAAACAACATTCCACGGTACAATTTTAGTTTAGATTTCGATTTTAAGTATAAGGCATTTGATATGTCGGTTTATCTGCAAGGAGTTGGTAAAAGAGATGCCTATTATGGTGGTAACTTAACATGGGCTTTCTATAACAGAAACCAGATTCAAACCTGGCAGTTGGATTTTTGGAGTCCGGATAATCCTGATGGAAGTTATCCTCGCATTATTGACGGATCTGCCCACAACAATTTCCAGGTTTCGGATTTTTGGATGTACGATGCTTCCTATTTGCGGATAAAAACCTTTCAATTAGGTTATACGCTTCCTTCAAAACTGACCGCTCCGCTTAAAATAAATAAAATTCGGTTCTATGCGTCGGGAAATAACCTCTATACATTTGACAAGCTTCCAAAAGGGTTCGATCCTGAATACCCCATAGGAGCTGACACACATTATCCCATCACCCGAAATTATGTTTTCGGACTTAACGTAAACTTTTAATCAATATAAGGATTATGAAAAGAATAAGCAATACAGCAAGGATAATCTTAGGAGTAGGTTTCTTTATGATTTTTGTAGGGTGTAAGGATTTTTTAGAAAAAGCACCTTTGGATTCCCCGTCAAGTTTGACGTTTCCAAATTCAAGGGTAGAGTTGGATATAGCCGTAACAGGGGTTTATAACTCGTTGTACAAAAGGGTCGGAGGAAACCTTCAGGACGAATTGTTCTGGGACAATGTCACAGATTTGGGTTTCGTTCGGGGGTCTTATGAGTCATCTTCGGCAATTACAGAAGGTACCGCAACAACAAGAGCGTTTGAATCGCATTGGGCGCATTACTATAAAGGGATACAGCGGGCTAATTTTATTCTTGAGAGAATGCCTAAAGCAAGGGAGCAGTTTGACAAGGCCTACTGCGATAGAGTAGAATCAGAAGTAAAATTCATACGGGCTTATCACTACATGCATTTAACGGAAAAGTATGGTGATGTACCCTTGGTTACCAGTTCATTGGAATTAAGCAACTCCAACCTTCCGAGAACATCAAAATCAACCGTTGCGGACATGCTCATTTCGGATCTGAACTTCGTGGCCGAGCATTTGGAAAAAGAATATGCCGGTAATGATTGGACAAGGATTACTAAGGGAGCAGCTTATGCTTTGTTGTCCAGAATTGCTCTGTACAACGGACGTTATGCTGATGCAATTGATGCGGCAGATAAAGTCATCAAGTTAGGTATATTCCAATTGCATGATAATTACGGACAGCTTTTCACGCACGAGGGCAACAACAGTATGGAAATTATACTGAAACTTCCGTATCATGTCGATGTCTATCAGAATACTGACCACATCTTTTTATTTATGAACCATTTCGGCGGTTGGAGTATCACCGTTCCGACACAGTATCTGGTTGATTCGTACTTATGTAAAGATGGTTTGCCTATTAACACCTCGTCTTTGTATCAGCAAAATAAGCCGTTTGAAAATAGAGATCCGAGGCTTAGGCAGAGTTTAATTGTGCCGGGAGATTATTGGGCAGGTATCAAGTATGAGACACACCCCGATAGTTTACAGACTACTCGAATTGTCAATAATGTGCCGACACGAGTGACGAACGGAACGGTAACGAATCAATACGCATCATTTACAGGTTATCAATGGCGTAAATATGCGGATGAAAGGCAGTTGCCACAGGTATGGAGCGGTTTGGGCGATCTTCCCTTAAGACTGATACGGTACGGAGAGGTCCTGCTCAATTTTGTAGAAGCAAAGATTGAAGAAAATCAGTTAGATGATGAGATGTTTAACGCGTTTAACGCGATTAGACGGAGAGCGGATATGCCAGAAATTGACCGCGGACTGTCGCAAAATGAATTGAGAAAACTGGTTAGGCTTGAGCGCAAAATTGAGCTTGCAGGTGAAGGTTATAGATTGTATGACATCAGAAGGTGGAAAATAGCAGAACACGTCATGGTAGGAAACTTGTCGGGACGTAAAAACAAAGCTTATTGGTGGAATCCGGGTATCCCCACATTTAACGAGTATGGACACCCTGTTTATTCCAATCAGGATCAGGTGTTTAAAATTATTCAAGTGAGGAAATTCAATCCAAACAGGGACTACCTATGGGCTATCCCTCAAGGGGAAATGGATCTGAACGATCAATTGGTACAAAATCCAAATTATTAAACAATAATATGATGAACTTAAAACGATTTATTGGAATAGCTTTGATAATGTTCACATTATTGGGCTGCGAAAAAGAGATGAAGGGATGGGTAAACACCTACCTTCAGGACAGGCAAAAAAATCTTCAAACTTCTCCTATTCCCGGATATAAATTTGCCTGGGCAGATGAGTTTAGTGACGCATTAGATGAAAGTGAATGGGCTTACAGAGAAACCGAGACAGCTTGGCTGGGGCCTGTTCCGAGTATTGGCTTAAAACGAAATGTCGAAACCAAAGATGGTAAGCTCATTATTAATATGAAAGTAGAGAATTATACTGACCCAACAACGAACAAAAGCTATGAAGCAACCGCGGGAGGTGTGGCTACCATGCGCAAGTTTAAATTCGGTTACTATGAAATCTCGGCAAAATTATCTTCCGTCAAAGGTTGGCATGAGGCCTTTTGGACATTCTGGCAGAAGGATGCCAAACCAACGGACTATCCCGCTGGATGGGAAAATACTGTACGCACCGAGATTGATATCTTTGAACATACCGGTGAATATGACAATAAGACATTTACCTATGGTATGTATGAACACAGAGGAGGTTGGAATAATTCCTCTATTACGTCCGTGCATCGTGACATGTATTTTGGTGAAACGGACCTGACATCTCAATTTAATAAATATGCATTTGAATATACTCCGGAGTACATCAATTATTTCTTTAATGACGAGCTAATCAAAACAGTAGATCTGAGGGAAGTGGAACAGATGGATTTCTTTATCAGGCTTTCTGTTGTTGCTTCAAGGATGCCGGATGGAAACGGTACAATGGAAGTAGACTATCTCAGATGTTTTGAAGCAGATATGGAATCTGACGATTATAAAAATCGAAATGCCATGTTTTTACAAATATTGGAGGATATGAAAGGCGAAACCGAGTCAGACGGAGTTGATCTATGGGTTGAGGCAGAGGATTTTACGAGCTTAGGTGGTTGGACAGTTGCCAATGATGACAATATAGTCGCCTTGAAAGGACACCCTAATACAGCTCCAACCGATGATCAGATGCGATATGCCACTACTGAGATTCGAGTGGAACAGGCTGGGGCCTATAAGCTTTGGGTCCGTTCCAAAGACTTCAAAAACAACTTGCCTGGAAGACGGTATTTTAATGTGTTTGTCAATGATGGGTATTCTTTGCAGAAATTTGGAACACATGCGGGCGATAATCTGTATGAATGGGAAGATGGGGGAACGGTTAATCTCACAGCAGGAGTTAATAAGATTGAAATATACGATGCTTCACTGTATTACGCATCTCTGGATAAATTGTTGCTGACCACTGATCAGAGTTTTGTGCCTACTGGTTTTGGAGGCGAATCGAATGTGGAACATGTTCTTCCGCCTGTACAAGAGGCTGCTTACTTGTGGATGGAGGCAGAGGACTTTTTGGTACCGGGTGCCTGGAATAAGTTTGCAGATAATCTAGCGTCTGAAGGATTCGTGATGAGAGGAGATGGTGTCAACAGGAACTGTGGTTATGATGAAAATGACTCAAAACGATTCGCCAAAACTAAGGTGAACATTCCAGCGACAGGAAGATACAAGCTTTGGGTGAGGGCAAAGGATTTTCATGCTAATAATCCAGCTTGGAGACATTTCGAATTTCTGATTGGAGACAACAAATCGCCACATCAATTTGGCACCCATAAAACTGAGGGCGTACTATTCGCTTGGGAAGATGGTGGTACATTTGATTTACAAGCCGGCGAAGTTGTATTAAGTCTCTATAATTCTTCCTGTTATTATGCGACTTGTGATAGGGTTTTAATCACAAATGATTTAGGATACACCCCTTCAGGTGTAGGAGAAGATAAAAATGTTACACATCAACAACCGTAATGTGCTATGGGTAAAGTACTTGTGATAGGTAGTATCAATATGGATCTAGTGGTCAAGACTAACAGAATCCCTAAAGAGGGCGAGACCATTTTGGGAGGCGATTTTTCTTCCTTTTGTGGAGGAAAGGGAATGAATCAGGCTGTGGCAGCTTCTAAATTCTGTTCTGATATGGAATTTATCGGTAAGGTTGGCGATGATATTTTTGGCCGCCAAGCCATTGATAATTTGATAGCAAACAATATAAAAGCCTCCACTATTGGAAAAGATAGTCAATACCCTACGGGCGTAGCTTTGATTACCGTTGACCAAAAGGGACAAAACAATATTGTGGTGGCATCAGGAGCTAATCAACAATTAACCGTAAACGATATGCGTAAATACGAAACTTCCATTATTAACGCAGATTATGTTTTGATGCAGTTGGAAATACCTGTGCTAACGGTTGAATATGTTGTTCAATTGGCTTCAGCGCATGGGAAAAAAGTAATTCTTAATCCTGCACCCGCCAAATCATTGCCTCCGGAGCTTTTGTCACAATTATATGCGATTACTCCTAATGAATCAGAAGCGTCCTTGTTAACCGGAATTCCTGTGCATAATCAGTATGACGCCATGCAAGCCGCCTTTTCCTTGCATGACCAGGGTGTGAAGAATGTTATCATTACCCTTGGAGCAGAAGGGTTGGTATACTATGATGGTCACGAGTTTTTTAAAATCAATGGACATTCCGTTAATGTATTGGATACCACTGCTGCCGGTGATACGTTCAACGGCGTATTGGTAGCAGAGCTTGCTTCGGGAAAAAACATGCTCGATGCACTAAAAGTGGCGAATGCCGCTGCCGCACTTTCGGTTACGAAATTGGGTGCTCAGACTTCGGCGCCCAATAGAAATGAAATTCAACAATTATTACAATGAAAATTACTGTATATATGATCCTCTTGCTGGCAATGACCATGAATAGTTACGCACAAGGGACAGCTGCAAAAGTTATTTTTGATACGGATATGGGGCCAGATTATGATGATGTTGGGGCACTGGCTATACTACATCATCTTGCTGACGAGGGCAAAGCCGATATTTTAGCAACGGTATCATCGAATAAAATGGAAAAGACTGTCCAATTGATCCATGTTCTAAACACATACTATGGACGTCCTGATATACCTGTGGGGGTAGTAAAGCAAGGAGGGCTAAGTATAGATACTTGGCATAAAGGAAAAAAATGGACAGACGAACTGTTGGAAAAATATCCTACGGGGCATCCTATTGCTACAGAAACAGAAGATGCTGTAAGTGTATATCGTCGGATACTTGAAGCACAACCGAATAACTCGGTGACGATAATCACCGTGGGATTTTTGACCAATCTCCATAATCTGTTGCATTCTTCGCCTGATAGCATAAGTCCTTTAAGCGGTTTTGAGCTGGTCAGGCAGAAAGTTAGGAGATTGGTGTCGATGGCCGGACGGTTTCCTGAAGGACGAGAGTATAATGTATACGCAGAGGCAAAAAGCGCAAAGTATGTGGCCGAGACGTGGCCTACCGAGATCGTTTTCAGCGGAACGGAAATAGGTCGTTATATCCGTACAGGAGACAGGTTGATTCATGCATCCATGCGCGATAATCCGGTAAAAGACGCCTATCAGATAGCCATTCCGCAGGATATGCTGGAATTTGATAATTCGAGATATGAAATGGGAGGTCGGGCAAGTTATGATCAAACTGCTGTGCTCGTTGGCGTCAATGGAATTGAGGAATACTTTGGAGCACAAAGAGGGAGAATAACTGTTTTTGACGATGGCCGTAACCAATGGGAGGAAGGCGCCGAAGGCCCTCACGTGAGGTTGCTCCATAAATATTCTTATCAACATATGGCAAGTATCATAGAGGATATGATGATGCATCCTCCAAAAAATCAAGGTTTTATTTTTAAATAGCTGTATATGTATATTGTAGACCATTATTCATTGGCCGTTTTCTTTTGTGTGATTACCATGCTCTGTTGGGGCTCATGGGCGAACACTCAAAAGTTGGCAGGAAGATCTTGGAGATATGAGTTCTTTTATTGGGATTATGTGCTTGGAGTCGTATTTTTCTCTGTCGTTTCAGCATTTACTTTAGGTAGTTCCGGCGAACATGGGAGGGGGTTTATAGAGGACCTTGCACAGGCAGACGCGGTTCATCTTTGGAGTGCTTTTTTAGGAGGAATTATATTTAATGCGGCCAATATACTGCTATCTACCGCTATATCATTAGTGGGCATGGCAGTAGCCTTTCCCGTAGGTATCGGGTTGGCATTGGTGCTGGGAGTCATTATCAATTATTGGGGAAGTCAAAAAGGCGATCCGCTTTTTATTTTTTTAGGTGTTGCACTGATTGTTTTGGCCATTGTCCTGAATGCATTGGCTTATCGGGCAAAAGAGAAAACCAAATCTTCCTCGTCTGTCAAGGGGCTTTTAGTTGCCTTGATAGCTGGTGTGTTAATGTCGCTGTTTTATCGATTTGTGGCTTCTGGTATTGACCTGGAAAACCTTGTGTCTCCAGCTAGTGGCAAAATGACATCCTATACAGCTGTATTTATTTTCTCATTTGGAATATTGATAAGCAATGTTGTATTTAACACACTGCTCATGCGATATCCTTTGAATGGAGAACCTGTTTCTTATCGACAATATTTTCACGGACAATTTTCCTGGCATCTGATTGGTGTGTTGGGCGGGTTGATCTGGTCATTAGGTAATGTTCTCAATTTCATCGCGGCAGGCGTAGCTGGTCCAGCCATCTCTTATGGACTTGGGCAAGGAGCTACATTGGTATCTGCTCTTTGGGGGGTATTTATATGGAAAGAATTTAAAAATGCTGACACCAAGAAGACTTTGTATCTGGTGAGTATGTTTTTGTTTTTTATTGTTGGTTTAGGGTTATTAATTATAGCAGGTACATGAGATACAAAAATTATAAGAATAGCCGTTTGATGATCGGTTGGGTGCTCCTTTTGTTGCTCTATCATTCGATTGCTTTTGGATTCCAACAGGACACCATTAATCTGAACGGGAAGTGGTCTTTCAAGATAGATCCCTATAATGTAGGTGTAAAAGAGCAATGGCATATAGGACTTTGGGCAAAAAGTGGTTGCGATAGCTTAGATGTACCCGGTAATTGGGATGTCCGAAATGAATATGCAAGCTATGCTGGCAAAGCGTGGTATATGAAGACGTTTGTAGCCGATGAAAACTGGCGAGAACAACATGTACGGCTTGTATTTGAATCGGTATATAATGAGGCTCAAGTGTGGTTGAACGGGATAGCGTTGGGTAAAAATGAACTGGGGTTTCTTTCGTTTTCTTTTGATCTGCTGAATGTTCTGAATTATGGAGGTGAAAACGTGCTTGTTGTCATGTCCGATAACACCTTTAAACGAGGAGCGATGTGGAATTGGGGAGGTATTCGCAGGCCTGTATGGTTAGAAGTGACAGACAAGAACCGCTTAGAATACCAGCATATCACGGCAATTCCAGATTTAGACAAGGGAAATGCCACGATTAAGATTAATTTTGGTTGGCACTCCTATGGGGGAACGACAGAAGGTCTGAAGTATCGTATTGATATTGTAAATGAAAGTGGGGTGCTCAAATCGATAGAAGGAGCTCTTTCAGATACAACTTCCTTGAAAACCGCAACAGCTACCTTATCCCTTTCTGAGAATGAGGTAAAGCTCTGGCATTTTGACCACCCGTATCTTTATACGAGCCGATTGGTGTTGTTGCGAAACGAAAAACCAATCCACGAATTGAAAGATCGATTTGGCATTCGGGAGATAACGGTGGATGGTACCCAGTTATTGCTTAATGGTAAACCTATTCGTACAGTAGGGTTTAACCTTATTCCAGAAGACCGTACAACGGGAAGTACGTTACCCAAATGGCGTATTATGGAAGATGTTGACCTGATGAAATCCATGGGAGCGAACATGGCCCGATTGAGTCATCAGAATTTACCAAAGGCGTTTTTGGACTATTTGGATGAAAAGGGAATCATGGTGGTCGAAGAGGTGGCTTTATGGGGCAAAGATGACATGGTTGATCCAGCACATCCCTTGCCTAAGGAATGGCTAAAAAGAATGATAAGGGAAAAATATAACCATCCGTCAATTATGGGGTGGTGTGTGGGAAATGAAATTGGGTATTTCGGAATGAATCCATTGGTCATGGAATATGTGAAAGGAGCAATACAAATGGCTAAGGAACTTGATCCGACCCGATTGGCCGTATATGTCAGTAATTCTGCCCATGCACAACAAAGAGACGCTGCTCAATATTCTGATCTAATCATGCTGAACAGGTATTCCAACTGGAAGCATGATGTGGAGAAAGTGCATGAATACTATCCGGGCAAACCCTTGTTTCTTGCCGAATTTGGCCATAAGATTACGGATGAAGATCCCAATAGAGGTTTCATCGCTGTGGATAGTATGCTGATGGGTTTAAGTGAAAAAGATTATGTAGTGGGTGCATCTTATTGGTCTTTCAATGATTATAGAAGTGCTTATTCAGGCACGCCACCATCAGGTAACAGAAGTTGGGGCGTGGTAAACGTCTTCCGCCAGAAAAAACAATCTTTTCATTCTTTTCAGAAGCGTTATTCGCCTGTGCGGTCATTTAACCTTATTTCTGAAAATCGACTAGAAATACAACCCCGATCAAAGAATGAATTCCCATCCTATAAATTGAAAGATTACAGTATTGTGTGGGAATCCTTCGATACTAATGGAAGGGTTTTAGACGGTGGATTTCAACAACTAGACCCGATTAATCAGGGAGATGTTCCATTTTCGCTGATGCTTTCTTGGAAAACGAACATTGCAGAAGTTGCCTTATTAAAAGCAAGTTTGGTCAGCTCTTTAGGATATACGGTTGATGAAAGCATACGGTACATGTCAAAACCGACACCACCAAAGGTTATCGGTACTTATGCAGACAGTCGGACTGTCCGGGTGATTGTGGAGAAACCATCATTGCCTTCTCCGTGGAAAGTTCGTTATTCAGATGGAACCCAAGTGAAGGAAACCCCACCGACAATAAATGATTTTGTGGAAATAACAGGTTTGGTTTCGAATAAAAAATACCAATTGGAGGTTGTGGCCATTAATGAACAGGGCGAGAGTGAACCGTATCGGGTTGATAGTGTACAGACACACCCAAGTGAATTGCCTCCCGTGATTTGGCATGTTGAACCGACTTCAGACGGTTGGTTTGTCGGATATGCTACCACGGAAAAGGATTATGCTTATCAAGTTAGGTATAGGAAGGCCGATGAGGATTATGCCACCGAAAATACACAACAGTTTACAACGAAAGGCGTGGGGAAAGTGGCATCCGTGAAACCGGGCAATTATTTCTTTCAAATCCGGCGGTTAATGGAATGGGGATATGAAAGCGAATGGTCTCATGAAATACCCATTCAGGTAGGGAGTTTATTGCGACAAGTGAAGGTGCAAAGCGTTCACTCAGATGATAAGGGCAATTTGATGGTGTCATTCCATCCTGTACATAAAGCAGAGGGGTATATTGTACGGTTAAAAAATCAAAAGACAGGAAAGCAGGATGTTCTTTCTATACACGCTGTTCACGTTGGATATTTTAAGCTTCCTAAAATGGATAACCCGGAATACATGGAAGTTGCCATGGAGGCGATTCTTCCCGACACGGGTATTGGAATTTAACATTAATAAAAAATTAGGGAATATTTTATGAATAGCTCAAATAAGATTTTAAACGAAGGAATGAATAGTCTAAAAATGTTGTGGTCTGCTTTTTTAGTAATGCTTTGGCATTTACAACCTATCCATGGACAAACCCATGATAATGGTTTCAATATTCATGCTGATTTTCCCGGAGGGAATATACTTGTCGAAAAAATAGTAGAAGATACTGTCTGGTTAGCCCCCGACACCCGTAATATTTCCGGCGACTGGTTCTATTGGTATTTTGGGATTACAACCAAGCAAGATAGGCCGTTGCGTTTTGTATTTCCCAAGAATAATATCCCTTCTTTTGGACCGTCCATTAGTCTTGATGGAGGAAGTTCTTGGAAATGGATGTTTGATAAATTGCAAGTCGGTTTGCAGGAATTTAGTTTTTCTTTTCCCGCAAATCAGGAAATTAGGTTTAGCATGGGATTCCCCTACACGAAAACTAACTTCGATAGCTTTATGGCCAATTATACTTCTCATCCGTGGATACAGTTAGATACATTATGCTGTTTGAAGTCAGGACATATTGTGCCCATGGTACATATTAAAAAGAATCAAAATCCGAGAGGTAAGATCATCCTAACAGCAAGACACCATGCTTGTGAAATGATGGTCAACTATGCTATAGAAGGATTTATCACCTCATTGATCCAAACGGACAAATATGGGTGGCTGACTCAAAATTTTGAAATTTTAATTATTCCATTTGTCGATTTAGATGGTGTGGAAAATGGAGATCAAGGCAAAAATCGTATCCCTCGGGATCATAATCGGGATTATTCCGGAGAAAGTATATATGAGACAACAAAAGCTATTAGGGCTTTTGTACCGGAATGGGCTAAAGATGATTTATGGCTGGCCTTGGACATGCATTGCCCTGGCCTGGTAGGAAAAGGACATGAACTATTGTATTTAGTTGGTTCAAAAGCCCCGATTATAGCACAAGAAGAAGCAAAATTTGCTTCTATACTGCAAGAAACGACCGCAAATGGGCTGTCTTTCCGTGCATCGAGTCTATTGCCCTTTGGAAGCTCTTGGAATGTCGCTATCTCTGAACGTCAAGGTGATTCCTTTCGTACATGGGTCCAAAACAACGTGCAACGTGTAAAATTAGCGACCACGCTGGAGATTCCTTATGCAAACAACGAAGGACAACGTGTGTCTGTCGAAAACCTTCAGCTATTTGGAAGCGATTTAGCCGAAGCCATGGAAAGATACTTGAAATCAGTAAAGGAAAAACAGTAAGATTTTTAAAAAAGCCGTAGAATAAGAACAATGATTATCAAAGCAGGTTTTGAGCATTCAGGAAGAAATAATGTTAAACAAAGATACCATACCGAGTTAGCCGTCATCGGTGGTGGTCTATCGGGTGTGTGCACGGCCATTACAGCTGCCCGCAAGGGTGTAAAAGTGGTTTTGGTACAGGACCGGCCGGTTTTGGGCGGGAATGCTTCCAGTGAAGTGCGTTTATGGATATTAGGCGCTACATCTCATCAGGGCAATAATAACAGATGGAGCAGGGAAGGAGGGGTTATCGATGAGATATTGGTTGAAAACACCTATAGGAACAAAGAAGGTAATCCGTTGATATTCGACACGATTCTGTTGGATAAGGTAATGGCAGAAGCAAATATTACACTGCTATTGAATACAGTTGTATATGAAGTACAAAAAACAGAAGACAACACGATTAGGTCTGTAAAGGGTTTTTGTAGCCAAAATTCAACAGCGTACATCATTTATGCACCGTTGTTTTGCGATGCTTCGGGAGATGGCATTGTGGGTTTCCTTTCCGGCGCTGCATTCAGAATGGGGGCAGAGAGCAGGGAGGAATTTGGCGAAAAATTTGCTCCAACTACGGAATATGGCGCATTGCTTGGACACAGCATGTATTTTTATACAAAAGATACAGGCCATCCCGTGAGATATACAGCACCTTCCTTTGCGATGGATGTCACTAAGGAAGTACCGAAGTTCAGAAAGTTCAATGCCAAAGAACATGGCTGTCAGCTATGGTGGCTGGAGCACGGTGGGCGCATGGACACGGTATACGATACAGAGCAGATTAAATGGGATCTGTGGAAAGTAATCTATGGTGCATGGGATTATATCAAGAATTCCGGCAATTTTCCCGAGGCAGAAAACCTGACGCTGGAATGGGTAGGAACAATACCCGGAAAACGGGAAAGCCGCCGATTTGAGGGCGACTACATGTTGCGCCAACAGGATATTGTGGAACAGCGCGAACATGAAGATGCAGTGGCCTACGGAGGTTGGTCCATCGACCTGCATCCGGCTGATGGTGTATTCAGTGAGAAACCAGGATGCAACCAATGGCATGCTAAAGGAATTTACCAAATTCCATATCGTTGCCTGTACAGTAAAAACATTAAGAATTTGTTTCTTGGCGGTCGTCTTATCAGTGCTACACATGTGGCTTTTGCATCTACAAGAGTAATGGCAACAGCGGCATATATTGGACAGGCCATTGGTATGGCAACCTATATTGCCAAAGAAAAAGGAACAAAAATAGAAGAAACAGCCAAAGCAGGTGCAACGGTCCTCTGTTCGTCCAATTCTGAAACTCTTTTAAAGCATTCTTCAGATAATCATTTGCAATATGCATCTCGCAATACGCCATACTATTTAATGCCTCGTGATATTTTGACAGAGGGCTATATCTGTGATTTGCAACAAGAACTCTTGAAAAGTGGGCAACATATTCCTGGAATGTTGCTACAGGACGATTTCGATTTGGTACAAAAAGCATCTCTCACAGCCTCCAGCTCCTTTGAGTTGCAGCACTTATACTCAGACTTCCGGAAGCCTTTGGAGGTGTCTGTCGCACAAATGTTGCCGTTGGGTGCAGGAAAAGTTCCAGATATCACTATTGAGGTTGATGCCATGGACGATACGGAATTACAGGTGGAGTTGCGGGTTAGTCACAAGACAGGTAATTTCACTCCCGATCTTACGCTTGAAACAATATCTTTGCCCATCAAAAAAGGCAAAGGGAGCGTCAAGCTTTCGTTTTCATCGGTAATGCCCAAAAGTGAATATGCCTTTCTCATTTTTCATAAAAACAGCCAGCTGGCCTTGTATCGAACCCATGCACGAATTACAGGGGTGTTAACTGTTTTCAATTTGGTAAACAAAGCAGTATCTAACTACGGGAAACAGACACCGCCAGAGGATATAGGTATGGAGACGTTTGAGTTTTGGTGTCCGCAACGTCGCCCCGAAGGGCATAACTTGGCCTTGCGAATCGATCCGCCGTTGAAGCCGTTTGATGCAGAACAGGTTAAATCGGGCATCTATCGGCCAACAACTGCACCTAATGCTTGGGTTGCATCTCCGGAAGATGCAACACCCCAACTGACAATAAGTTGGAATGAACCGCAGGAAATTCAAAAAATAGATTTATTTTTCGATACAGATTATGATCATGCGATGGAAAGCGTGTTGATGGGACATCCAGAGGAGGTCATGCCTTTTTGTGTTAGAAATTACAAAATTTTTGATGATAAAGGCAATGTCATATTTGAAAAAGAAGAGAATTATCAAAGCATAAATCGCATACACTTGGAACAACCCATTGTTACGCAGACATTGACCATAATGGTGGAACATCCATCTGATCATGTCCCGGCTTCATTGTTCGCCATTCGATGCTATGGAGGTGGGAAATGAGCACACTTGACTATTGGGTAATTGCTATCTTTTCTGTTGGGATATTGGTTGCTGGTCTTTCCATGAGCGACCGTAAAGCAGACATGAAATCCTATTTTGGTGCCAGTGGTGCCCTTCCATGGTGGATGAGTGGTCTCTCCTTGTACATGGGCTTTTTCTCGGCAGGCACATTTGTGGTTTGGGGGGCTATCGCTTACGAGCAGGGGTGGGTGGCTATTACCATCCAATGGACAATGGCCATAGCCGGTTTTTTAATCGGCAGGTGGATTGCACCACGATGGCGGCAAACAGGCGTGTTGACTGCAGCCGAATTCTTGCAGCAACGATTTGGCAACGGTGTCCATAAATTCTACACCTATATTTTTCTGCTGATGAGCTTTGCGTACAATGGTGCCTTTCTGTATCCAGTGGCTAAACTGGTGAATGTATCCACAGGACTTTCATCGGAATACGCTATTATGCTTTTCGGCTTAATGGCCATCTTATACACGACTTCCGGTGGTTTGTGGGCTGTCATCGTGACTAATGTACTGCAGTTTGTGGTATTGACCGCGGCCGTATTGATTGTTGTGCCGTTAGCTTTTGATCGGGTGGGTGGTGTCGGAAGATTTATTCAGGATGCACCTACGGGATTTTTTGATTTGACCGGAGGCGAATACAGCATTTGGTTTATGGTTGCATTTGGCTTTTACAACATGGTTTTTATCGGGGGAAATTGGGCTTATGTGCAACGCTATACCAGCGTGCCAACAAAGCTTGAGGCCAAAAAGGTCGGCTATACGTTCGGTTGGCTGTATTTGATAAGTCCGGTCGTCTGGATGCTACCTCCGATGCTGTATAGGCTGTTAAATGTCGATTTGGCTGGTTTGGAAAACGAAGGCGCTTATCTGATGATGTGTAAGGAAGTGCTTCCTCAAGGTATCATGGGCTTAATGATTACGGGGATGATCTTTGCTACCACCGATTCCGTAAATGCTTCTTTGAATGTTTCGTCTGCTGTTTTTACCAATGATGTCTACAAAAGGCTATATCCAAAAGCCAAAGATAGATCGCTGATGTGGATGGCGCGTGGATCCACTTTGGTGTTTGGATGTATCACTGTTTTGGTCGCATTGATGGTGCCTGCTATGGGCGGTATCGTAGAAGTCGTACTGAGCATAGGCGCATTGACGGGTGTGGCACTTTACGGTCCGGGTGTCTGGGCACTGTTTTCCAAAAGACAAACAGCCTTCTCCATTCTTTTCACCACGATTGCCAGTCTATCGGTCAACCTGTTTTTCAAGTTTTTAGCACCAAATCTGTTGCATATGAGGCTGAACCGAATGGAAGAAACCGTTTTAGGCGTCACTTTACCGTTGCTGTTATTGCTATTCTTCGAGTTACGATATTACAGGAAAGACTATAGGATACCGTCTAATGAGGATACGGCAGGGCAGGCTGACCCTGAATCCATAGCGCACGGAAACCAACAAAGCAACATTGCTATGAAAACAGTTGGTTATGCACTATTGGGCGTAGGCGTCATGATTTTAATTTTAGGATTGATCTCGCCTACTGGAAAATTATCCGTGTTGATGGTGGCAGGTCTTATTGTTTTGTCGGGTTTGGCGCTTGTTGTTCCAGCTAATTGTAAAGGAAGTAAAGAGGGGGGATAATGTCCCCAAATTTCTCCCTCGTGAAAAACAGCACAATTTTTGTGGGTAAAAGATATAAAAAGGTTTGATTTTGACAAAATGAACGAATATATATCTTTTCATCTATAAAAAAGGAGGTCGTTATGAACGTTGTCCAAAAAATTGAACGTTGGGGTGACACCCATCATCCGCGATGGCTAGATATCCTGCGGATAATATTGGGTATCATCATTTTTGTTAAGGGCGTGAGCTTTGTGGAAGACAGAGAAGCTGTTGCAGACCTGATTCGGAAAACTAATTTTCAACTATCTATTTGGAGCGCTGTACATTATGTGGTTTTTGCGCATTTGGTTGGCGGATTGTTTATTCTTCTGGGATTCCAGACCCGATTGGCTGTCGTCTTTCAGTTGCCGATATTGATTGGTGCAGTGTTTTTTGTCAATATCACCAACGGATTCAGCTTTATGAATTCTGAACTGTGGTTTTCGGTAGGGGTATTGTTGCTGTTATTAGTCTTTCTGATTTTCGGATCGGGCAATTATTCTTTGGATAATATGATGAATAAGCCGGGGTATAAGCGACGGATATAAAAAAGACCTATAAGGTGTCTAAACCTTATAGGTCTGCATTATTCAATGTATCCTTCGGCTACATTAGGGATACAGGTTCATGATGGTTATTACCAGATTTTAATCCGGTCTTCTTTTGCTTTATACAAACGATCGCCGGGCTTGGTTTCAAAAGCCTCATGGAATCCGTCCATATTGATAATCGGAGCAAAAGCCCTGTATTGTGCGGGGGAGTGTGGATCGGTTTTCACCTGATTGACCACAAACTCATCGGTGGTTTTCGTCCGCCAAATAGTTGCCCACGACAAGAAAAACCGTTGTTCTGGTGTAAATCCATCGATTTTTTCCGGATTTCCTTTGTCCTTCAGATACATTTTCAAAGCGTCGAATGCTACTGAAGCACCTCCCAAATCACCAATATTTTCGCCAAGGGTAAAACGTCCATTGACAAATACACCTGGTACAGGTTCGTACGCCTCGAATTGAGCAACTAAAGCATTGGCTGCTGCATCAAACTTTTCTTTATCCTCCGTTGTCCACCAATTGTTGAGGTTTCCGTTGCCGTCGTACTGCGAACCGGAATCATCGAAGCCGTGCGATAGCTCGTGGCCGATAACCGCTCCGATACCACCGAAGTTAATGGCTGCATCCGCTTTGTAATCGTAGAAAGGTGGTTGTAAGATGGCCGCGGGGAATACAATCTCGTTGAATAAAGGGTTGTAATAAGCATTAACGGTTTGCGGACTCATGCCCCATTCCGATTTGTCGACAGGTTTTCCCTGTTTGGCCAAATTCTCCTCAAATGCCCATTGATTGATTTGTTGTACATTTTCAAAAAGGGAATTGCCGACCGTTAGTTTGGAATAGTCTTTCCATTTGTCCGGATACCCGATTTTTACCGTAAATTTTGACAGTTTTTCCAAGGCTTTTTCTTTTGTCGCATCCGACATCCAATTCAATTCTTTGATATGTACATTGAACGATTTGATCAGGTACTGTACCATCTCTTCACAAGCCGCTTTGGCTTCCGGAGGAAAGTGTTTGGCCACATACAATTTCCCCAAAAGCTCACCCGCTTTACTGTTGACAAATTCCAAACCGCGTTTGTCCAATGCCCTTTGCTCTTTTTGGCCACGTAAGGTACGTCCATAGAAATCAAATGCAAGTTCATCCAGTTCTTTTGTGAGATAGCCGGTGGCGTTGTTCATGATATTGAATTTCAAGAATTCCTTAATTTCCGGTAATTTTTCGGGCGCAAGGATCTTGTCTAAGTTTTGATAATATGCCAACTCGCCGATAATGACGGTATCCGCCGTGAAACCCAATTGCTTGATGTACCGAGCAATGTCTATGTTCTTCACCAGCTTGCCCAAATCGCTCACGGCTACAGGATTATAGCGCTTTTGTGCGTCACGTTGCTCTTCAATGGTTTTTAAGTAAGAAGCAATTTCTTTTTCAAAAGCTACGATTTTCGGCCCTTTCAAATCTTTATCATCCGTGATTTTTCCATACAAATTGGATACAAAAGTGGCATATTGACCCAGTGTTTCCGTATTTTTCTCATCCACTTTTTGATAGTAGGATCGACCCAAACCCAAGTTGCCACCGCCTAAATAGACAGCATTGATGTCACTGTTTTTCATGTGGGCATATACATATGCGCCGAAGAACGGATTGCCACCTTGAGGCCCTACTTCTATCAAATAGTTGTATAGATCGTCGAAGTTGTTGATGGCATCGATTTTATCCAAATAAGACTTTACGGGCGTTATCCCCAGTTGATTCCGCGCATCAAAATCGATGTAGGATTTGTATAGATCCGCTATTTTTTGTCCATCAGTACCTTTTTCAAAAGTTTCGTTCAATGATTCCTTAAGGATTTGTAGTACGGATGTATCCGTGTGTTCTCGCAATTCGTCAAATGATCCCCAACGGGCTTTATCGGATGGAATTTCTACCGTTTTCATCCAGTTGCCATTCACATAGTGATAAAAATCATCCTGCGGGCGAACGGTCGTATCCATGTAAGACAGGTTTATCGCCTGGTGTGGCTCTTGTGTACCGTTACACCCTGCTGTTACCGCCACAATCGTAGACAGAACAAGAATTTTTCTCATAATTAAATGTATTTTATATTAATCCTATGCAAACATAATAAAACTAGACGGCAAAAAACGTAACGATTGCATCACATCCCACTGTTTTTTTCGTTATTTTGCGTCGATGTTTTGGACAATAGAAGGTCATATGGTCGAAATAGTCCTTTCGGATGGAAAGGGAATACGTGTCTTGGAATGGACGACAGCGCATAAAAAACTTGCCGTTGAAGCAAACGTTCCAAAAGATGAAATTGTGCTGTTCGTCAAACGTCTGCTCCGGAAAAAAATAAAAAAGGAAATCGATTATACCATTACGTCTATAGAAATATTTGATAAAAAATGGCCGGTTAAGCTGGCTGGTCCATCAGGTAATCCTTATATAAAAAATGATATAATATATTGTTTTTCAAATAATCATAATTTATCTTATAAACAAATAGACGAAATAAAGGAAAGATTGCTGAATACGTTCATACATGACTTTGTAGGGAAATGGGAAGAAAGACTCTGCCTTTTGGTCCCAACGATTCTTTTCCGGAAAAATAAAACAAATCCTTTTACCATTTGTCTTACCAAAGAAGCCATCACCTTTAGCAAATCTTTGCATGCCTTCTCCCTTGATGTTGTGGAATATTGCGTGGCAATGGCGATGATGGCTTATTTGGGTTTGCATCAAAAGCAACAAGAATACATATTGAATGAATATATGCCGCTTTGGAAAATTTATGAGAAAAACATAGCGTATGAATACAGATGCAACAATTGATTTAAGGCTGAGCATTCCTCAAATACTGTTTTCTTCCCTTATTGAGAACCCGAACACACTGATAGATCTGTTTTCAGATCCACAAATAAATCGGTTAAAGGCCTTTCTCTTTGACCAGTTGAAGGATAAGGACGGTAGTCCGGAAATCGGGGAATTTCGCATAAGCGGATGGACATATAATGAGCAACATCAAACAGGAACATTTCGCCTACATTTTACCATTAACAGACGGTTCTGTTGTTCGGACATTGAGGGGTGCAACAGCGATTATATCGATTTTGATTTTGATTATGTACATGAAGAATTTAACGCTTCTGCACACTATTTTAACTGGATGTTGGATAATTAACGGATATGTTGCAGCTCCCTTATAGGTACAAGATCAACACTTCTTCCTTTAGGCACTATTGGACAAAAGGGATAGGTGTCGAATTGTTGCATAAACTGGATATTGTGCCCCGGATAGAAGATGCTAAGCAGTTTATTCCCTTGCTCTATCAATATGATAAGGCAGGTGATAAGGTTGCCGTGGAACTCTATTTGAAACAGGGCTTTAAAGCTGCAAATGCGTATTTATTGCAGTATCTCGATGGCATTCCAATTCCTAGCGAGCTAAAAGAGGTATTGGATGCATTTTTCGGTTGTTTTAATATAGAACCAGATTGGTTGGATTGGGATTTGCTGGAAGTTGGACAGCGTTTCTGCCAGCGTCCGGGGCTTTCATCGCTCATTGTGTTACGTGACTATTGTTTAATGGGTGGTTATGAGTCTGCTGCCATCAATAAACCTTTGGTATATACCGGAGCTTTGAAAAAGGGCGCTGTAAAACGTTTGACGGATACTGTGGAGTTTTGGGTGCAAATTACAAAACCAGGCAATCTCAGACCGACCAGTATGGGATTTAAGCAAGTGATGCTCACCCGAATGATTCATTCCTTTTCTCGAGTTCAAATATTGGAAAAAACAGATTGGGAAATAGAAAAATGGGGAATTCCCATCAATACTTGGGATATGTTGGCAACGCATTTGGGTTTTTCAGAAGTATTTTTGGTTGGCCTTAGGCGCATGGGAATAAAACCTGGCGAGGAGGAAGTAAAGGGCCTGTTTCATTTTTGGAAATACATCAGCTACTTGTTGGGTATGCCGGTGGAACTTTTGCCAGACCATGAGCCTGAGGCCATAAAAGCACTGTACTATTGGACGATGACCCAAAGGGAGGGTGATGTGGATACGTTGCAACTCGCTCGAGCCTTGCAGGAAGAGCCTGTGCAGGCATTTTATCCCAAATCGCTACTGATGCGCAAAATGATGCGCGAGGTGCACCTGTTTTACAACCATTATCTTTTGGGAGACTATTCTTGCCAATTGCTGGGGTTGCCTAAAACCCGGATCGGTCGATTGGCACTGGCAAAGGTATGGCGAAACAAACAGCTGGAAAGAAATATAGAGGACGATGCCTTTCGCGAAAAATGTATTCGAAATGGCGCAGAAGAACAGGAAAATGTCCGCCAGATTTACGAAACCTATAATAAAGGTTAATAGGGTAGATATTTAAATTAAATTATTGGAAATAATTTAATTTCTACCTCTATCTTAAAGTTGTTGTTAATGCTTGCGAAGAATGCTTTATTGCCGGAGTGGTCATGTTGTTCTACCAAATAAGGTATTATTAATATATCATTTTTTAAACGCAGGCGGTAATATCCGTATAATGTCCCTCTATTTTTTTGTACAGATCTGACTTCGGTAATTTCGATGACATCTCGTAGTAAGTTAAAATGCAAATCCATTCCGATTCCGGGGAGCCGCTCTACATATACTTCACTTGTTTGCGGGTCAAAATAAATCCGCTGATTTTTAACAGTTTTTACATGGTTCGTGTAAACAAATAATTGCGCTATCAGGTAAAAACTGAGGGGCAGCGCAATCCAAAATATTTTTATTTTCAAGCCCAGTACCAAGATGAGCAGAAAGAGGATGAAGCCCGTTCCCACTGTCCATAGCGTGCTCTTTGTAACCCTGCCCAGCACTTGTGGAGAGGTATGGATCAATAAAAATCCCTGACGGTTGGTTGTGTTGATGATGCCCGCTGTGCCTTTTTGTGGCATAAAGAACCGCCTGAATAGCAAATACACCAATACAGCAACCAAAAAAATGATCAAAAGTATTTTCATCGTCCTATTATGTTCTACGCTTCTCTTTTTTCACGTCCTTACTACCTAAACATGCAACCGCTTAATATTGCTCATCCTCGTTCGGATAGTTGCCCGATTTAACATCAGCCGCATATTGGGTAGCTGCCGTAATCATATCGCCGTAAAGATTCATGTATTGGCGCAGGAATTTGGGTTTGAAATCCTTGGTAAACCCCAACATATCGTTCACCACTAACACTTGTCCATCGCAACCATTGCCCGCACCGATCCCGATCGTAGGAATATCCAGCATGTCGGTTACCTCTTTCGCTAATTTGGCCGGAATTTTTTCCAATACGATAGCAAAGCATCCCGCTTTTTGGAGAGCAAGGGCATCGGTCTTTAGTTTTTGGGCTTCGGCCTCTTCTTGCGCACGTACACCAAAAGTTCCGAATTTATTGATGGATTGGGGGGTCAGTCCCAAATGGCCACATACCGGAATCCCCGCATCCACGATTTTTTTGATGTTTTCCAATATCTCGGTGCCGCCTTCCAGTTTGAGTGCGTGTGCTCCAGACTCCTTCATCATACGTACCGCAGCTTTAAAAGCATCTTCCGCTGTCCCTTGATACGTACCAAAGGGAAGATCCACCAGCACCAGAGCCCGTTTGGCACCCCTTACCACTGCACCGGAATGGTAAATCATGTGGTCCAGTGTAATCGGTAGTGTCGTTTCATAACCTGCAAAAACATTTGCAGCAGAGTCACCAACCAGCAACACATCTATCCCGGCCTCGTCCAATGCCCTGGCAGTAGAATAGTCATAAGCGGTCAGCATGCTGATTTTCTCACCGTTGGCCTTCATGTTGCGAATGGAGTTAGTCGTTACGCGTTTGATTACTTTGTTTACGGACATTTTTTTTCGTTTAGATGGACAAATATACATGAAGATTTTTAGAGCTACACACAGACGTATAAAAATAGTCTGTAACAATACCTTCTTTGTGTCCTTACGAACCGGGGCGATGGCGTGAACTATTTGCAGTAGAAAGCCAACAAAAGGTTCATTAATATTAGGACGCTAAGACCGAACTATTTCCACCCATTTATCAGCATTATTTTGTACTTTTGCAGGATGCAAGAAATGGACAACCGTTTGTTTAAGTTCCCTAAATTTCAGGATTTGATCATCTTTGAAGACGATAATTTAATCGTTATCAATAAACCACCATTTGTGGCGTCTTTGGACGATAGGTCGGGTGGAGAAATCAATATTCTGAGATTGGCTAAAAAATATTATGCCGATGCGCAGGTGTGCCATCGTTTGGACAAGGACACTTCTGGTATCTTGTTATTAGCCAAAAATCCAGAAACATACCGTTTGATTTCCATCGAGTTTGAGCGGCGACGTGTAAACAAAATTTACCATGCCATTATTGGCGGTACGCACGCGTTCGACGAACTACGCGTAGATTTACCCATATTGAACCAAGGAAACAAAAATGTTTCTATAGATCGGGCCAATGGCAAACCGGCTGAAACGATTTTCAACTCCATTCAGTACTTCCAGCATTTTACCTTGGTAGAATGTAAGCCCATCACAGGCAGGATGCACCAAATCCGCATTCACTTGGCCACACAGCATGCCGCCATCGTGGGTGATACGATGTACAGGGGAAAGCCCGTTTACCTTTCGCAAGTGAAAAGGAGAGGTTTTACGATGAGCAAAGATCAGGAAGAGCAACCTATCATGAAACGCTTTGCCTTGCATGCACGGGCAGTAAGCTTTCATCTTGATGGAAAAGAATACGCCTTTGAAGCCCCTTATCCGAAAGATTTTGCTACCTTACTGAAACTTTTACAGAAATTTGATACCTAAAGCGGTTTAACAATTTATGCTAATGAAAAATAAAAAGAAAACCTGGAAGATCGTTGGCAATATCATTTTTGCCTTGCTTATTATGCTATTGATAGTACCCACAAGCAGAGCTTGGATGCAACAGGGCTTGATGAAGTTGGGCCTGTTTAAACCGAATCTGGAAAAACCAAAAGAGTCGGATAACATATCTCAACAAACGGTTATTTCCTCTGATTTAAACACCACATTTTCAAATGATAAAGGCGAATTAGTTAAAGTATCAGATTTGAAAGGAAAAGTGGTGTTTATTAATTTTTGGGCCACATGGTGTCCGCCTTGCAAGGCGGAGATGCCTTCCATTGAAGTACTTAAAGATAAATTTAAAGGAAAGGACAACATTGAATTTCTGCTGGTTGAGATTGAGCACGCAAAAGAAAAAGCACATGCTTTTTTACAGGAACACAATCTGGATCTGCCGATCTACTATCCAGAAAGCCAAATTCCGGGCAGTTGGCTGGGGGGCTCCATTCCGGCAACGGTTATTCTCGACAAAGAAGGCAATTTGGCAGCCCATCATGAGGGAATGGCAGATTATTCTCGGAAGGAAGTTTTCGATTTCCTAACCGAACTGATGAACAAGGAGTAAGGAACGAGAAACAAAGAATACAAAGATTAGGCAATGCTCAATACCTGCCTACCGCAGGTAAGTGCAATATGCATATCCATTATGACACGAGACGAACTGATCGCCCAGATTAAGACAAAGAAGAGCTTTCTGTGCGTAGGACTAGATACCGATATCACGAAGATACCGACACATTTATTGGATGAAGAAGATCCCATCTTTACCTTCAATCGGCAAATCATAGAGGCGACCGAAGACCTTTGCGTGGCCTACAAACCTAATATTGCATTTTATGAATGCTATGGCGTTAAGGGCTGGCAATCGTTGCAGAAAACTTGGCAGATACTGCCTGAAAACTGCTTTAGCATAGCCGATGCCAAGCGTGGGGATATTGGCAATACTTCCAAAATGTATGCCCAGGCCTTTTTTGATGAAAAAGTTTCTGGATTAGGATTTGATTCCATTACTGTCGCGCCGTACATGGGACAGGATTCCGTCAGCCCCTTTTTGGATTTTGAGGGAAAGTGGGCGATTGTTTTGGCCTTGACGTCCAATCAGGGGAGCAAGGATTTCCAAAATTTTGAAAATTCGGACGGCACACAGTTATTTGAGTATGTTTTGGATAAAGTAAATGCGTGGGGCACAAAGGAGGACACCATGTACGTGGTGGGTGCTACACGAGGCGAGGCGTTCTTAAAAATTCGGGAACATGCTCCCGATCATTTTTTGTTGGTGCCGGGAGTAGGTGCACAAGGCGGATCACTCCAAGAGGTTTGCCAATACGGAATGAACAGAGACTGTGGACTATTGGTCAATAGTACACGTGGCATCATCTATGCTTCCAATGGAAAAGATTTTGCGGAGAAGGCACGGGAAGAAGCCTTAAAGTTGCAACAGGAAATGGAACAGGAGTTGTTGAAAGCTGGAATTATCTAAAAACCGGATTTTAATTCGGTTTTGTATACCGTAAAACCTTTTTTGGCACAATAATTATTGGATAAGGCTGAAATCACAGATTATGCGTTGGAAATCTCTACAGCTATTGATTGTCCCACTTGCCTTTGTTGCAAGCGGATGTAGCTCCATTTATATGCCCAATGTGCCGGCCACACCGATGTTTAAGGAAAAGGGAGAAGCGTATATGGCCGTACACAGTAACATCAAAGGCAACGCCAGTGCAAATGCAGGAGTGGCTTTTGCCAATAATCTGGCTTTGATTGCCAATGCGTCCTATGTGGACGTTGGTGGCGAAAGACGTAACGAGCTGTTTCAGCAACATCTGATCGAAGGCGGATTAGGTTATTTTACCAAAATAGGGAAGGAACAAAGACAAGTTTTGGAGGTATTTGCCGGTTATGGTGTCGGGAGCTCAACCGAAGTAGATCGAAGGGCTTCCACAACGGGCATGGAGCCAGTTGAAACCCGGGCCATGGATTTTGACAAAATATTCATGCAGGTGAATTATTCGTCCACCCGGAAGAGAAAACTGGATTTATTCGGCAAAAAGCGTGATCTGAATTATGGCACAGCCATTCGGTTCAGCCGTGTTTCCATGACTGACTTTACTATCAATGATTTGCCAAGTCCAAGAGAAGAAGCGTTCTTTATCGAGCCGTTGTTCTTTACCAGAATGGAATTGAACAATGGATTTCAGGTGCAGTATACCAACGGGTTTAATTTCAATCTCATGGACAATGCGTATTTGAAAGCCGGGAATGCCGTTTTTACACTGGGTGTTACCTATAATTTTGGCGGTAAAAAGAAAAAATAAGATGATGAAAAATAAAACAGGTTTTATAGGGGTACTAATGGCTTTATGGCTGTTCACCGGTTGTGCATCACAAAAAGCGCAAGTAGAGGCTTTGGCCAAATGCGATTATTCGGTTGAATCCTTGCAAGATGTTCGTTTGGCGGGGCGCACCCTGGAATCGTTCACGGGACCTGATGGTGTGAACCTATCTTCCTTACCCGGTATTGCCTTGGCGTTGTTACGGCAGGATCTGCCTCTAGAAGCACAGGTGAACATGAAAATATCCAATCCGAATACGACTAAAACGGCTATCAACTCTTTTAAATACCTGATTGAGATTCAAGGAAAACCTTTATTTGAAGGAACAGTGGACGAGAATATACGATTGGAGAACGGAGAGAGTACGGTCGTCCCCTTAACATTTAAAGCTAATATTTTCAACGCAACGCAGGAAAAGGGATTGGACCATGTCCTTAACGAAATCTTTACCCGCAAAGGAGAAGGGTTTTTGGTGCTGAAAATCAAGCCTTCCATCAAGATAGGGAGTAAAAATGTATATTACCCTGGTTACATTACCGTAGATAAAAATTTGGCAAAGAGCATCGGAAAACTAGCAAAATAGGGAACCTCTTCCGCATAGACTTATCCAGATTGTACTTTTTATGTAACGCTTAGGGATTTCCGATGTCAAATTTTCTTATTATCCTATTCTGCCTCTTTGCCGGCTATAGCCTGAAAAAAGCTAAAATTGTAAAAGAAGACGGCTTTAAAGCCATCAACACGTGGGTCATCTATGTCGGACTGCCGGCAACTTCATTTTTGTACCTTCCGGAGCTGTACTGGGATAAGGATATACTCATTGCCTTGCTGGCACCTTGGTTTATCTTTTTAGGATCGGTAATCTTTATTAAAATATTAGAAAAGAAGTTGCACCTCTCCAAACGGACCTCCCATACTTTGATTTTGATATCAGGGCTCAGCAATACGTCTTTTGTCGGTTTTCCTTTGGTCGCAAGCTATTTTGGTGGGGAAATGATCAAGTGGGCGATCATCTGCGACCAAATGACATTTTTTATTCTTTCCACTTTGGGTGTGGTTTTGGCGCTGCAGGGGCAAGGTGGTAAAAACACCAAAATACCTGTCTCCTATATGCTGAAACGTGTCCTGACATTTCCGCCATTGATTGGTTGCATATTGGCTTTGCTGTTACCTAAATTCATAGATATGGATGGTTTAAAGCCATTTTTTGGACAATTATCTTCTACCGTTTCGCCTTTGGCACTTTTTTCCATTGGTATGCAGCTATCGCTGACCTTTTCTAAATCCGAGGCTTTTACAATGGGTATCTCCCTGTTATACAAACTCATCTTGGCACCGTTATTACTGATCGGGGCATTATACTTTTTGAGATTCCAAGGTGAAATTGTGCGCATAACGGCATTTGAGATGGCGATGCCGAGCTTAGTAGCTACCAGCATGATACTGCAAGAATTCAAACTTAACACGAAATTGGGTAATTCCATTATTGGCTTCAGCATTGTCATCGGGTTGGTAACGACGTGGTTAGCTTACCAGTGCATCCATTTCCTTTTGTAACTTACTTGTTGTCATCCTTTCTCCAATATAATTTTAATATTTTAATTGCTATATTTAATTCCGATTTATAAAAATCTGAATTAATGTATATAAATTTTGTAAAACGGACAATTGTTTCCTGTGTATTGTTAACGTCTGGTTTGGTTACTTATGCACAAGACAGACATGAGCGTTACGTTCAAAAATTGGAAGGAACGAGTTTGGAATTTTCTATGGAAGCTATTCCTGGCGGACAATTCAAAATGGGAAGTGCAACATCTTCGAAGGCAGATGAAAAACCTGTACACGATGTTAAAATCGATCCCTTTTGGATGAGCACATTTGAAGTAACGTGGGATTTGTATGAACCTTTTGTATATAAGGATTTTGAAACTACCAAAACTGTTGATGGAAAAGTAAATCCGGAAGTGGATGCTGTTACCCGGCCCACCAAGCCTTATCTGGATATGACATTCGGCATGGGGAAAGAAGGGCATCCTGCATTGGCCATGACCCATTACAATGCCATACAGTTCTGCAAATGGTTATATGTGCGTACAGGTGTCTTCTACAGGCTCCCAACGGAGGCTGAATGGGAATATGCCTGTCGAGCCGGTTCAACATCGGAATATTATTTTGGTGATGATGCTTCCCAATTGGGCGAATATGCTTGGTTTTCGGACAACAGCAAGGGTGTAACTGCAAAAGTAGGACTCAAAAAACCGAATACATGGGGACTGTATGATATGTTGGGCAATGTGGCAGAATGGACTTATGATCAATATATTCCGGATTATTATCAACAGTTTGAAGGTAAGGTAGCAGCTAACCCGGTGGCCGTTCCCACAACACTGTATCCTCATAGCGTAAGAGGTGGTTCTTTCCAAAACAAAGCTGAAGATGTGCGTTCCGCAAGAAGACTAGCCTCTGATCCCCATTGGAAACAACTGGATCCACAAATTCCCAAATCCAATTGGTGGTTTCCAGAAGCACCTTTTGTAGGCCTGCGGCTTGTTCGCCCGCTAACACCTCCTTCACACGAAGAAATTATGGCCTATTATGATAAGGCACCTATTAAGGACTTTTAAAAATCATTCAATTATAACCTCATAATGGAAAAACTGAAAAGAAGAGAATTCATTAAGACCGGCACGACTTTGGCCGGTGCGGGCGTTTTGGCTTCATCACCGATCAATAACGTTTTTGCAGCTGGAAGCGACGAGATAAAAATCGCTTTAATTGGCTGTGGTGGTCGCGGAACAGGCGCTACATTTGACGCTTTTGCTTCGGGACAGAATATTAAATTGGTAGCAATGGCAGATGCTTTCCAGGATAATTTGGATGCAACTTATGCCACATTAAAAGAAAAATTTGGCGATAAAATAGATGTGCCGGATAGCCGAAAATATGTCGGTTTTGAGGCGTATAAAGCTGCTATCAAAGACGCCGATGTCGTGCTATTAGTTACTCCTCCGGGATTTAGACCCCTACATTTTGAGGAGGCTGTTGCACAAGGCAAACATGTTTTTATGGAGAAATCGGTAGCTGTTGATATTCCGGGAGTTCGTCGGGTATTGGCCGCTGCAGAAATTGCGAAACAAAAGAAACTCAATGTTGTGGTCGGTTTGCAACGTCGTTATCAAACCAACTATCGGGAAGCCATTAAGCGTATTCACGATGGGGCTATTGGAGATGTCGTTTCCGGTCAGGTGTATTGGAACAGTGGTGGCGTTTGGGTACGGCCACGTAAACCGGGGCAGACCGAAATGGAATATCAAATGCGCAATTGGTACTATTTTAATTGGTTATGTGGTGACCACATCGTTGAACAGCACGTACACAATATCGACATTGCGAACTGGATCAAGGGAAAATATCCGGTTTCTATCCAGGGGACAGGAAGCCGAGCACATCGTACTGGAAAAGAATACGGTGAAATCTACGATAATTTTGCTGTTGAACTGACATATGATGACGGCACAGTGGTCTATAGCCAATGCCGACATTTCGAGGGAATCTCCAACCGTGTAGACGAAACTTTTCAGGCGACTAAAGGTAAGGTGTACCTATCCGCCGGCAACCAAGCTGTTTTATGGGATGCGAAGGGAAAAGAAATTTATAGGCACGATCCGACCGGGAATCCGAATGCCTATCAGCAGGAGCATAAGGAGCTGTTCGAGGCTATTGCGAAGGGTGAATATAAGTTTAACGATGCAGAATATGGTGCGTACAGTTCATTGGCTGGTATTATCGGTCGTATTGCTTGTTATACGGGTAAAGTTATTAAGTGGGATGAAGCCTTGTTATCTACCGTGGATCTAATGCCCGAAACGTTGGCGTTCGATGCATTGCCCAAGATATTGCCCAACGAGCACGGAGAATACCCTGTGGCCATTCCGGGATTAAATACAGAATTATATATCTGATCACGTTGTCGCGACTGATTCAAATATGTATGCTGATGGGATTAGGTTGTTGTGTTCATGCACAGCAACCCAAATTCGTCATGGAGGGGAGAGCGCAGGGTACGACTTATCACATTCTGTATTATCATCCATATGCTGCTGTTATACAAAAAGACATTGATAGTGTGCTAAATGTCATTGATTTATCAATGTCCCTGTACAGAAAAGAATCACTAATATCACATTTCAATACCCAATCTGAAGATTGCGTAGAAATGGACCCGCACATGGCTAATGTCGTTCGAAAATCTCTTGCGATCTATCAGAAATCAAAGGGTGTTTTTGATGTCACGGTTAGACCTTTGGTTCAGCTTTGGGGATTTGGTCCCGAGCATATCAACCAGTATCCACATAAGCAGGAAATCGACAGTGTTTTGCAGTTTGTTGGTATGGATAAGCTGATGCTTCGCGGAAAAAAGCTCTGCAGGAAATCAAAGAATGTGAGCATAGATTTAAATGGCATTGCACAGGGATATACAGTCGATGTATTGGCAGATTTCCTATCTTCTAAACGAGTGACCAATTTTCTGGTGGAGTTAGGTGGCGAGATACGTACGAAGGGAACTAAAGCAGACCGCACTCCCTTCCAAGTAGGGATTGAAAGACCTGATACGGAAAATAGGTCTTTGGTGTTGGAATTAAAGAACTTAGCTGTCACTACCTCGGGTAATTATCAAAAATCTTTTGATATGGAAGGAAAAAAGATACACCATCATATTAATCCTCAAACGGGGTATCCTATACAAAATAACATAGCCAGCGTAACTGTGATTGCAAAGACAGCTATGGATGCGGATGCTTACGACAATGTTTTTATGGCATTGTCTGTCGAGAAGGGGCTACAACTTGCAAATTCCACAAAAAATATCGAAGTTTATATAATATACAAGGAAAATGATTTATTTAAAGAAGCGTTTTCAAAAGGCTTTTCACAATACATTAAAAACTAACTGATTGATATGAAACGTTCAGCATTTATAAAGAGTGGCACGGCTCTATTAGGAAGCAGTATTTTGTTAAATACAGAGACCATGGCAAATCCATCTAAAAACACTAGCGGGACAACCTTTAAATTAGATTATGCCCCTCACCAGGGGATGTTTTCGGCTTCTGCGGGGAAAAATTTTTTAGATGAAATAAAATACATGCATGACTTGGGTTTTCGCAGTATCGAAGACAATGGTATGCCTGGGAGATCTGTCAACGAACAAGTGAAAATTGGCGAAACATTGGCTAAATTAGGTATGCGGATGGGTGTTTTTGTTGTGCCAAAGGGCGGAAATGGCGCCAATACTTTGGCCGCAGGCAAACAGGAGCATGTAGATGTTTTTTTGAAAGGTTGCCGTGATTCGGTAGAAATTGCCAAAAGGGTAAACGCAAAATGGGTGACCGTAGTTCCGGGTGATTATCAAAGGAATCTGCCCATTGGCGTACAAACAGCCAATGTTATTGAAGGATTAAAGCGAGGTGCCGAAATTTTGGAACCTCATGGTATTACAATGGTATTGGAGCCACTAAGCGACACACCCGACTTGTTTCTGCGTTTTACTGATCAAGCTTATGAAATATGTAAAGCGGTGAATAGTCCTTCCTGCAAGATTTTGTATGATGCTTATCATCAACAAAAAAACGAAGGAAACCTGATTCCTTTGATGGATTTGTGCTGGAGTGAGATTGCCTATATTCAAGTGGGAGATAACCCCGGACGGAAAGAACCTACTACCGGTGAGGTAAACTATAAAAACGTGTTCAAATGGTTAAAAGAAAAAGGCTATACGGGTATAGTCGGTATGGAACATGGCATGTCGAAATCGGGAACGGAAGGCGAGAAAGCGCTGGTGGCAGCGTATAGAGAAGTGGATAATTTTTAACGCTAAAATAATTTAGCATTAATTTTTTTCATTTTTATTTGGAGAAATAATATCTTTATAAAAATAAACCTATTACAAGAAAGATGTCAACATCAATTAGATTTAAATTATCATTCATGATGTTCCTTGAGTTTTTTATTTGGGGAGCATGGTTTGTCACGCTGGGAACCTTTTTGATCCAAAATTTAAATGCGGAACCGCTGCAGATTTCCAACGTATTCTCTACACAGTCATTAGGAGCCATCATCGCACCATTTATTATCGGTATGATAGCCGACAGGTATTTTAATGCCGAGCGTATCTTGGGGATACTGCATTTAATAGGCGCATTTCTGATGTTCCAGATGTACAATGCTACAGATATTACGGTGTTTTATCCATATGTCTTGGCCTATATGATTTTGTATATGCCTACTTTGGCTCTGGTCAATTCTGTTTCTTTCCGGCAATTAACAAATCCAGAGAAACAGTTTTCCAGTATCCGTATCTGGGGGACAATAGGGTGGATCGTAGCAGGACTGTCGATAAGCTATTTGTTTAAATGGGACTCTCCGGAAGGGGCCGCACAAGGAGCGTTGAGAAATACTTTCTTGATGACTTCGATAGCATCTTTAGTTTTGGGGCTATTTTCCTTTGTTCTCCCTAAAACCCCTCCGGTAAAAGCCAATGCGGACGAGAAGCCTTCTTTTTCCTCTATCGTGGGACTGGATGCCATTAAGCTATTGAAAGATAGAAATTTTTTGGTGTTTTTCATCTCGTCCATCCTTATTTGTATTCCATTAGCTTTTTATTATTCCAACGCCAATCCATTTTTAACAGAGATCGGTCTTAAGGACCCGACCGGAAAAATGACAATAGGACAGATGTCAGAAGTTCTTTTCTTGCTATTGTTGCCTATTTTCTTTACACGGTTTGGCTTTAAGAAGACCATTTTGGTAGGGATGCTGGCTTGGGGGCTACGGTATTTGTTGTTTGCCTATGGTAATGCGGGCGATTTGTCTTTTATGTTGATTTTAGGGATTGCGCTGCACGGAATTTGTTATGACTTCTTTTTTGTGTCAGGACAGATCTATACCGATAGCAAAGCCGGTGTAAAATATAAAAGTGCCGCACAAGGACTGATAACATTAGCCACTTATGGTGTGGGACAACTTATTGGTTTTTGGGTTGCAGGATTTATCGGCGAAAAATACCAAGATCTTCGTACAACCGATGTTGCGGGATTTTGGCAACAGACATGGATTGTCCCAGCAGGAATTGCCTTTGTGGTCATGGTGATATTCTTGCTTTTATTTAAAGATGAAAAAGTAGAAAACAAAACAGAAACTATTTAAAAAAAAACAAAACACAGAAGAGATATGGCAGATAATGTTTATGATGCAATAGTCATCGGATCGGGGATAAGTGGCGGCTGGGCTGCAAAGGAATTGACAGAAAAGGGATTGAAAACCATTATGTTGGAACGTGGGCGCAACGTCGAACATGTTAAGGATTACCATGCCAACAAAAATACTTGGGAATATCCACATCGCGGAGGCCGTACCAAACAAATGGAAGCGGACTATCCGGTTTTGAGAAGAGATTATCCATTGAACGAGAAGAACCTTGATTTTTGGGTAAATGAAAAAGAAAGTCCATATACAGAAGTAAAACGTTTTGACTGGTTTCGTGGTTATCATGTGGGCGGACGTTCCTTGATGTGGGGACGCCAAAGCTATCGTCTTTCGGATTTGGATTTTGGAGCAAACGTGAAAGATGGCCATGGTACCGATTGGCCGATTCGCTATGCTGATATTGCGCCTTGGTATAGCTATGCAGAGCGTTGGGCAGGTATCTCTGGAAACAAGGATGGCTTGGCTGTTCTGCCTGACGGAGATTTTATGCCAGCAATGGATTTCAATGTGGTGGAAAAAGATTTGGCTGAACGTCTAAAAAAAGAATACGGTGGCAAACGTCATTTTATCATGGGACGTACGGCCAATATCACAAAGCCACATCATGGTCGTGTAAACTGTCAATATCAAAATCAGTGTTGGCTAGGGTGCAACTTTGGGGCATACTTCAGTACGCAATCATCCACATTGCCTCCTGCCATGGCTACCGGGAACTTGACTTTACGTCCTTTTTCCATCGTGACGAAAATTATCTACGATAAGGATACGCAAAAGGCCAAAGGTGTGGAGATTGTGGACGCAGAAACGAACCAAACGTATGAGTTCTTTGCAAAGGTTATCTTTGTTTGTGCTTCTGCTTTTAACTCTACTTGGGTATTGATGAATTCGGCTACTGACGTGTGGGAAGGTGGTTTGGGAAGCAGTTCAGGCGAATTGGGCCATAACGCTATGGACCACCATTTCCGTTGCGGAGCAGGTGGCCGTATTGAAGGCTATCAGGACAAGTATATATTTGGACGTCGTCCGACAGGGTTATATGTTCCCCGCTTTGTCAATGTGGAAGGTGATACAAAACAACGTGATTATCTACGTGGCTTCGGTTATCAGGGTTCAGCAGGCAGAGGGCGTTGGTGGGGTGAAGTTGCTGAGATGAGTGTTGGTGGCGATTGGAAAGATGCGATGTTGGAACCAGGAGATTGGTCTGTTGGTTTTACGGCCTTTGGCGAAATTCTTCCGTATCATGAAAACAGGATTTATCTTGACAAAGAGAACAAAGATAAGTGGGGATTGCCTGTATTGGCCATGGATATGGAAATTAAGGATAACGAAAAGAAAATGCGCCATGATATGAAAGAAGAGATGAAGGAAATGCTGGAAAGCATTGGTGTAAAAGACGTCTATACATACGATAATGAATACCACTTTGGTATGGGAATCCACGAAATGGGGACTGCCCGTATGGGTACAGATCCGAAAAACTCGGTATTAAACAAGCATAATCAAGTATGGGATGCTAAAAATGTGTTCGTTACAGACGGTGCGGCAATGACGTCAGCTTCATGTGTGAATCCTTCGTTGACATATATGGCCATGACGGCTCGTGCAGCTGACTTTGCCGTGCAGGAATTAAAAAAAGGTAATTTATAATAATCATCCATTTTAAAAACAAATTAATAATGAAAGAAACAAATAATTCTCGACGCAATTTTATAAAGCAGGCAGCGGTAGCTGCGGCTGGTTTTATGATTGTTCCTCGCCATGTATTGGGTGGAAATGGATTTATAGCTCCTTCTGATAAATTGGTCGTCGCGGGAATTGGTGTCGGTGGTAAAGGACACGGTGATATCATGTCTTTCCACAAAAGCGGTAAGGCAGACATAGCTTATCTGTGTGACGTAGATGATCGTCGTGCCGCAGGTGCTATTAAAGACTTCCCGAAAGCGAAGTATTACAAAGATTTTCGTAAGATGTTGGATAAGGAGCATAAGCATATCGATGCTGTTTCCGTTTCTTCTCCAGATCACAACCACGCGATCCAAGCCTTGGCAGCTATGCAATTGGGTAAGCACGTATATGTACAAAAGCCGTTGACCCACGACGTATGGGAAGCACGTGTATTAACGCATGCTGCTAAGAAATATAAGGTTGTTACGCAGATGGGTAACCAAGGAGCTTCTAACGATGGTCCACGTGAGATCAAAGAATGGTTTGAAGCTGGCTTAATTGGTGATGTGCATACAGTATATTGCTGGACGGATAGACCTGTATGGCCATCAGGTATTGCTTGGCCTACGCAAACAGCTGAAGTGCCTAAAGAATTGGATTGGGACCTTTGGTTGGGTACAGCTCCTTACAAAGAGTATGTCAATAAACTGGTGCCATTTAACTGGCGCGGTTGGTGGGATTACGGAACAGGTGCACTAGGAGATATGGGCTGTCACTTGTTAGAAGTTCCGTTCAGTACTTTGGGCTTGAAATACGTACAAGATGTGCAGGCTACTGTAGGTACTGTCTATGTAGATGAGTTTAAACGTGGTTATTTCCCAGAAAGTTGCCCTCCGTCTAGCCATGTCACCATGACTTTCCCTAAAACACCTAAGACCAATGGTCCGGTAACGTTACACTGGATGGATGGCGGTATTCAGCCGGCCCGTCCAGATGAATTAGGTCCTAATGAGATCTTCGGAGACGGTGGTAACGGTATTCTGTTGGTAGGAACAAAAGGTAAAATTTTGGCTGATACGTATGGTGACAATGCCCGTTTATTGCCAACATCCCGCAAGGAAACTGTTCCACAAAAATATGCCCGTGTTGAAGGAAAGGCAAGTGGCCACTATGCACAATGGGTAGAGGCTTGTATCGCCGGATACGGAAAAATGGAAGTAAGTGCGCCTTTTGAAATCTCAGGTCCGCTTACCGAGGCATTATTGATGGCCAACTTAGCGATCAGAGGTGCTGATTTACGGGTTGACAACAGATATCCAGGTAGAAACTTAAAACTGCTTTGGGACAACGATCAAATGAAAGTGACCAACTTTGATATCGTCAATCAGTTTGTGAAGCGTCAATATCGTGAAGGTTGGGATATTAAATATAATTTGTAATAGGAAAAATTGAGCAAGATGAACAGAAGAGAAGCGATACAGCGGGTTGCTATGATTATAGGTGGCTCGGTGATTGGTGCCAACTTATTTTTGGAAGGCTGTACTCGTCCGGCATCGAAAGATGTAGCTGGATTATTTGAAGTCGATTCTACCGAGTTGCTTGGTGATTTGGCGGAAGCGATCTTACCCAAAACGTCTACGCCCGGTGCGAAAGAAGCCGGGGTGGGCGAGTTTATCCCAGTCATGATTCGGGATTGTTACGATCCGGTAGATCAAAAAGCTTTCGTGGAAGGGTTGGCCGGCGTAGACAAACGTGCGCAAGAAGAATTTAACAAACCCTTTCAGGAGCTTTCCAAAGAAGAACAATTGCAATTTGTCCATTCATGGGATAAGGAAGCAAAAGAATATCAGAAGGAGAGAGGCGATAAACAACGGGCTCTAAATGAAGAGGCTGAAAAAAGTGGTAAAAAGAAAGAGGATGTAGAACAGTTGCCCAATCATTTCTTCCATATGTTGAAGCAACTGACATTGACAGGTTTCTTCACTTCAGAAGTGGGTATGACACAGGCATTACGCTTTGTGAAAATTCCAGGAAGATATGACGGCAATTATCCTTATAAAAAAGGAGATAGAGCTTTTGCATCTTAATATAAAAACGGGGGACTAAGTCCCCCGTTTTATTTAACAATGTCCATGAGAAAGATGGTTTTATCTCCTCGATTAATGGAAAAATGGATTTGGTTGTCCCCAACAGTATAGCGAATATCCACTTCCTGTCCAAGTGTTAATTCTTTGATGTAATTGATGTCCATGGATTTAAATGCCTCCTTGAATACAATAGATTCAGATAGTTGATCGAGGCACCAATCGGTATATTTCACATTATTGACATGATAAACGATATCGAGATCGGATAATTTCGGAATATATCTTGTCTGTTGTTGATAGCTTCTTTGTATCTCGACACGTTGAAAGGGAATACGAGTAGACGTTTTTTCATGAAGGATTATATTTGGATCAACCTTAGCTGTTAAATTTTCTGATTTTCTTTCTTTGATATTGAAAACAGCCCAGTATGTTGTAGCACTGATGATCTTCCGTTCATTTAAATACACCTCAAAATTGCGTACGGATCTATTGCCTAGAAAATCCTGAATCCACGTTTGGATAGTAATTTCCTGCAGAAATTTAGGCAATTCCTCTATTTCTATCCGAACACGGCTCAACACCCAAGACTGAAAATTTCGAGCCATCTCGCGATAACCAAAACCAAGCAACTCTGCATGTTCGGAAGCAGTCAATTGCAATAGATTGCTTAATTCGCTGTATTTCAACGCCCCATTTGCATAGCATTGGGTAAAGTTCAGTTGAACGGTCTTGGAGTATATTTCAGACGGCATATTATTTTGTTTTATTTAGGCAATAATGTAAATAATTTGTTGTTAATTATGAAATATAAAGTAGTAATATTTATATTTATTCATATTACTTACGAAGCGTTTTAGGTTATTTATCGCCAAAAAAATTAAAGTATGGTTGCAGAAATTATAGAAAAAGAACGGATTAATGATTATAAAATTATCCCTGCGGAAGTGGACAAATCTAACGCCTTGTATAGCAAGCTATTGGGGGCACAGCGCTTGGGAAATGAATTTAAATCAAAAACTACTATTGTTTTTCAAACCGATGACGGCCCTAAAAGAGTGGAAACAACCGTTTGGTCCTTGACGGAAAACTACATTCAGTTAAAAAACGGCATTATGATTCCTTTGCGTTCAATCATTGACATAGACTATTAAACTATTAAAGACGAATGGACAATTTGTTACAAAAAATATTTTATATAAAAGGATGCATAAGGCCAAAAATCGCAATTAATGCTCTTATTAGGGTTTTTGGGTTAATTTGAGTGATCATAGTTGATTTTTTGTAAAAAAATACGGTACATATTTTGAAAATATTTCTTAACTTCAACTATCATAATTTTATTGGTCGCTAAGTCTTAGCGACAAGGTTAATAATTGGTTTGCAAAGGTCTTTATTCGCCCGGATAAAGACCTTTGTCTTTACTGCTTTTTAAACTTTATTATCCTCAATTTGATTTTTTAACCCTATTTCTTTATTTTTCGTCAGAAAAGAATCACATGATATCATGACAAAATTGACAAGCATTTGCGTATCCCTATTGTTTCTTGTATTCACTAGCCGAGCACAGGAAAAGTTGACTTATAAAACTGTAGAAAACGTTTCATACTACGAACAGCCAACGGACGACTATCAGCGTTCACAATGTGTATTGGATATTTATTATCCGGAAACGAATGAGCGTAAACCGATTATTATATGGTTTCATGGCGGTGGATTGACTGGTGGTAGGAAGGAAATACCATCTTATTTGAAAGAGAAGGGAATGGTAATTGTTGGGGTTGGTTATCGTTTTTCTCCCAAAGTAAAGGTCGATGAGATTATCCACGATGCCGCCAAGGCTGTATCTTTTGTGTATAGAAATGCGCATCAATACAACGGGAATAAGGATAAACTGTTTGTGTCTGGACATTCTGCAGGAGGGTATTTAGCGACAATGATTGGTCTAAATCATGACTATCTTAAGGAATACGGCATGAATGCCATGCAAATAGCAGGTATTATTTCTTTCAGCGGACAGGCTATTACCCATTTCACGGCAAGGAAGGAATTGGGCATAGATGAAAAACAGCCTACTATCGATCGTCTTTCACCATTGTTTTGGGTAAGAAAAGATGCTCCGCCGATCGTCTTACTGACAGGGGATCGTGAAAAGGAAATGTTGGGACGTTATGAAGAGAACGCATATCTTAAACGTATGTTTGATATTGTCGGTCATCCTGATACCAGGCTAATGGAGTTTCAAGGTTATGGACACGATATGACCTATCCGGGATTTCCGGTTTTGATTAATGAGATCAATCGGATATTGAAGAAGTAAAATTTATATAACAAGTTTTTCATATGATCTATATCGTATAGGTTGTCTGGCTTATGAGGTTATAAGCATGTTTATAAGGAAAAATATTTTTTAGGTATTCACACCAAACACAGGAGGCACTGTGACTTATTCCTGATCGCTATATACTTTACTCAACCAATCAAACAGCTTGGACTGAACAGGCGATTTTAATTTCATAGCGTGTCTGATTTCTTCAAATGCCGTCGTTATCTGTAGGTCATCTCGATTGGTGAATATACTGATGATTAATTTCTTTTGAAGATCTATATACACGATGTTGTGAAACCCGGTTGATTCTCCGGAATGAAAAAGATACAGGTTATTTTCATCGTTATAAAAGCCAAATAAGCCAAGGTTATAAAAAACATTGTCTTTGACCGGAATAGCATTCTTTTCATACAAACAATTAAAGTCTTCTTTTTGAAAGTCTCTAAAAAGCTGTTTATTAACCCATAAATGGTAGTCTTCTGCGGAAAAATATACTCCTCCATCACCTTGGGTAGCACTGGTAATACTTTGGTCAGCAAATACAAAGGTGTCGCCTTGTGGATGATAGCCATAAGCACGGTCTTTGATGGAGGATGTGGATCGATAAACCAATGCATCTGTGATGCCGATTGGCTGAAAAAGCTGTTGCTTTACAAAGTCATCAAAGGGCTCGCCAGATACCTTTTCTACTAACAAAGCTAAAAGACAGTAACCGGTATTGCTGTATCTAAAACGTGAACCTGTAGCGAAATAAAGTGTATCTTTTTGTCGGGCAAGTTGTAAGACATCCTGATCTGATAATTGCTGTTTTTGCCCTTTCGGAATCAAGTCTTCATAATCCCAGATTCCTGAACTGTGATTTAGAAGGTGTTTTGGCGTAACATCTTTCCAGCTGTCTGGTAATTCTTCGAACCATATGCTTAGTGGACGATTTAGATCCAATTGTTTATTTTCTACCAAACGATATACGGCTCTTGCGGTGACTTGTTTACTGACAGATGCCATTCTGAAGCGGGTAACTGCATGGTTGATAGCAACGTAGTCTTCCAGGTTTGCTAATCCTTTTTGAAAAGAATACAGCGGTTGACCGTTTCGCGTAATGAGTACTGAAATACCGGGTGCACGTTCATCAGGATAGAGATGATGCAGGACCTTATTTAATTTATCTTTAGAAGGTACCTGACCATGCAACTGAAAAGAAAGTATCATCATCAACAGTAGGAGTGACTTATTATTTTTCATGCGGTAACTCTTTGATTGTGAAAGGAATTTTTTGAATAGGGAAGTCTTCTTCATCTGTTTCGACTTTGCCGATGCGCATCAGTACGTCCAATCCTTCGTATACTTCACCAAAAACCGTATAGTCTTTATCTAGACGTGGTTGTCCTCCTGTTTGAAGATAAGTTTTTCGCTGTTCTTGGGTATATTTTATATTTTTCTTTTTCTCCAGATCATCCAAGTCAGCAGCAGTAACAGGTTTTCCGACAACAAAATAAATTTGGTTTAAAAACGATGCTTTTTCTGGATTGTTGTCCCTTCCGGCACCTAGAGCTCCTGTTTTATGAAAGGCCTTATCATCAAATTCAGGGGCCAATCGCGGTTTTTGATGAGTAGGGTCAACGGCCTCCCTTTTTTCAATGTCGATATCATGTTCGCCACCTTGCACCACGAAATGTTCAATAACGCGATTGAAAAAGGCTTCTTTATATACATCTGTTTTCAGTGCATATAAAATCAAATCCCGATGTTTGGGAGTATAATCATACAGCACCACTTTAAAACTACCGAAAGGCGTCTCGAACATCAATTTATGTGTTTGGGCACGTACAGATGTTGTAAGGATAAAGAGAATTGCTAAAAGCACGTGGATTTTACTTTTCATTTTGGAATTATACTTCATGGACATCTTGTTGTTTGCAATGTGCGATAAGCTGACTAATAAGAACTTGCTATTTGTGTAAACAGACGTATCCAATTGACATTTCCCACCTTTTCGCCTAATCTAACCATGACTAGATTTCTATTCGGATCGACAAAAATATATTGCCCTAATATCCCCTGTGCATAAAATTGTCCGTTATCTCCTGGTAACCACCATTGGTATTGGTAAAACCATGTACTGCCATCACTGGTGTCCAATCGGGTAGATTCTTTGACCCATTTTTCAGGAACGATTTGTTTACCGTTCCAGTTTCCCTTATGTAGATACAAACGTCCAATCTTCGCAAAATCCCGTGCCCGAGCGTTTACACAGCAGAATGTTTTTTCCAGACCGTTCTTTTTGCGATCCAAGCTCCACGTTGCATCAAATTCCATACCCAATGGTTGCCACAACTTCTGTTCAAGATAAGACGTAATCGTTTGGGATTTTAAGGCTCTTTCCAACACCAGTCCTAACAGCTGGGTTGTACCACTCGTATAGTCAAAGTGTTTGCCGGGTTGGTTTTTCAATTTCAGTTTGTTAATGGCTTTACGGAGGTTTGTACCATAGTAGAATGTCGCTACGTGTCCAAAGGGATTTTTGTATCCTTCATTAAAATTCAATCCTGATGTCATTTGAAGCAAATGGTGTATAGTAACGTCATCAAAACCGTTTGACTTGAGTTCGGGTATATAATTTGTGATGGGTTCTTCAATGGATTGGATAAGTCCTTCATCAATAGCAATACCCATGAGGATAGACGTAATGGATTTGGCCATAGAAAAAGAAGCCACTACTGATTTTTCATCGTAATTATGAAAATATCTTTCATATTGGATGCTGTCGTTTTGAATGATTAGAAAGGCTACCGTTTGGTTATCTTGCAAAAGCGAATCAAAAGCGTAGTTTTTGTCGCCCATATTTATTTTTTTTGGAAATTTGGGATGTGAAGCCTGCGCAAAAGTGAAAGGGTGTTCGGGTGCAGTTGCCGTTCGGTAGGGAAAGATTTTATAATCTGTTATATCTGCAAAATTATAATAAACAAAACGTCCAAGCTTACAGGAAGAAAAGATGAGGAATGTCATCAAAACAGGAAACAAAAAAGCTCTTTTCATACGTAATTATCTATTGGTAAATAGCAATATATGTCCGTGACATCGTGAAGGCAATTTAAGGATTTTATGTTGAAAAGTAAAGACCTTCTCGCTTTTCGTTCATTGGCAGCCATCTGTTGGTATATGCCAAAAGATGGTCTGAATGGAATATAAAAACAGAAAATATTTTTCCTATAAAAAAATTATATTTTATTATTGAGACATTAAAATTCCGAATGGTATCGTTTTGAAAAGTGGCCGAAGCCAAATTTAAATTGGCTTCGGCCATTTTGTCAACTCGACGAAGCGAATCGGGCAATTTACCGTGGTCATTTTTTAAATGGCCACGGCCATTTTTAGTCTCTATCACTTTTTTTTGCAAGCGAAAAAAGGTCGATTGAAAATAAGGTGCATTTTAAGCGATCTATGCGCATTTACCTCAAAATGGACCTACCCACTAGCGACTCTAGATTAACTTAAGATTAATATCGGACTGTGCTATATTTCCCTGTCCTGAGACAGTTGTGCCGTATGCTCAGATTATGGAGAGGTAAAATTATGCCCGCGCAAGAGGAATGAGGGAGGTTAAGCTTCTTTTCCGCCAAAAGTCACCATAACCATTCCGGTCACAATGACCAAAGAACCAATGATCT
>JBEBRE010000007.1:0-48474 GCA_040394995.1 Sphingobacterium wenxiniae | reverse complement strand
CCGAACGCTTGAAACAGTACCAACTGAACAAATTGCTGCATGAAGATTTCATGTCGACAAATGCAGTACATGACGTTTTTTCTAACCACATAGAGACATAGTTTTTCTACCATATTGAAATTTACATAGATGCCAAAGGCATCAAAATAGCTTTACATAGCTATGTTAGAAAATTCATTTTCAACTATGTCATTTGTTTTCGACCTTAAAAAGACAAATATTTTCTATGTATCTATGTGGTTCATTTTTTGTCACGTACTTTTGTCGATAAATACATCATTGAAGCATGCAGACAAATATCCTGATTGTTGACGATATACACGAAGTGCTATTGGAAAAACTCCAAAATGCCGGAATCGCTTTTGATTATCAACCTACAATAACACGATCCGAAACGGAAAAGATTGTTCACAAGTATACCGGATTGGTCATTCGCTCTAAATTTCAGGTAGACCAGGCTTTTATAGACCTTGCTCCTCATCTGCAATTTATCGCCCGTGCCGGAGCAGGCATGGACAATATTGATGAAAACCATGCTTTATCTAAGGGTATAACATTACTGCCCGCAAACGAAGGAAACTGTGACGCCGTTGGCGAACATATGATCGGTATGCTATTAAGCCTAATGAACAATCTGAACCGCGGAAATCGTGAAATATGCGAAGGTAAATGGTGCAGAGAAGAAAACCGGGGCTATGAGTTAAAAGGCCGAACCGTTGCGTTAATAGGTTATGGGTATAACGGACAGGCCATGGCTAAGAAGTTGTCCGGTTTTGAAGTTAATGTGATCGCATACGACAAATATAAAACAGGTTTTACGGACGCATACGCTCGGGAAGTGTCGATGGAAGAAGTGGTGAAACAGGCGGATGTATTGAGTTTTCACATCCCCTTGACCCGGGAAACGAAAGGCTTAGTGGACGATGAATACCTTTTCCATTTCAGAAAACCTTTTTTTCTATTGATGGGTGCGCGAGGTGCTTTAGTGAACATTCCTTCGGTGCTGAAATATCTGGATCAAGGTAAAATTTTGGGGGCAGCTTTTGATGTGCTGCCTATAGAACGATTCCCGACCTTATCTGAACAAGATTGGTATCAGGATCTGATTTCCAGAGACAATGTCCTGCTCAGTCCGCATGTAGCCGGCTGGACGTTTGAAAGCTATTTTAAATTGTCAGATATCGTCGCGTCCAAGATCATCGATTTTATCGGAAAAAACAGATAGATACAAAAACCAATACAAATTGCACAATCAAGGCAAAGTCCAATAGATAAACATAATGGTAGTGCTTGATATGCCTAAAGAGCAACAGCCACATCGTTAGACCAATCAATACGTTGGTCACCAATAACCCTCCAATAACCGGAAAGGAATAAGGAGCCAACGCAATAAGCAAGGTGTGTAATACCAGCAATCCATAGCATACTATCTTGGCTCGATGTTCGCCGATCATCAATGGAATGGTTTTGAGTTGGTATAATGAGTCCTGTTGCATATCCCGGATGTCAAAAGGCAAAGTACAAATCAATAGAAACAAGATTTTGGTTAATCCCAAATAGTTAGCTTGGTACCAGTTAATCTCCATCCCTGTATTCCAAGCTTCCAGCACAGGTAGTCCTACCGTGCTAAGCGACCATATTAAAGCAATATGAAAAAGCTTCAACGCCGGTAATTGACGCAAACCACCTTTTGTTCCGCCAATTGTAAAAATCGGCAAAGCATAAGATAAGCTCAATACGGCTACTCCAACTAAAAACCATACTGTGCCCATTTGCACATGTAATAAGGCATACAGCAAGCCCAGCAAAGCCAAAACCGTGTTAACGATCAACAGACCTTCATTCTTAAATACCCAGCGGGTGCGCAGATATGGAGAACCTGCAGGGTTTTTCGGTTTCGATAAGATCAAGCTAGCATTGTACAACAATAGTGTAGAACAACCATCAATAGCCAAAATGGAGAACTTAACAGGTAGATTCAATACATAGTAGGTCAAAGCACACTGCGCCACTGCTGCAAAGGCAATCAGCATATTGCTGAAAATCAAGATGTGATACAGGTGTTTAAAAAACTTCAATGTCGTTTTCTCATGTGTTTCCGAACAAATTTAAGCTTATTGCGCACACAAAAGTCAAAATTTTGATGAAAAACATTTAGAGCCTGTTTAAATTTTGTGTTTATGTTTTTTATTGTGCCTGACAAAAAACAGGAAGAAATGTTGCGAACCTACGGCTCGCTTGATCTTCTACCTTCTTTTCTACAAAAATCTTGCTCCTACGGAGCATTTTCAACATGATCCACGTTGAAAAATCCCATAGGGATTTAACATTTGTAGAAAAAAATGTCCAATAAAATAATTTGCTCCGTAGGAGCAGAACAAAAGAAGCCTTTTTTGCGGTATATCATAAAAAATTGTGTGCCAAAATTTAAACATGTTCTTAGAGCCTGTTTAAATTTTGTGTTTATGTTTTTTTGTTACGCTGAGCGGAGTCGAAGCGCGATAAAAAAAATGGAAGTGTCCTCCTGAGTACTTCGTCAAGCTCAGTGCAGGCTAAGTCGAAGGATAGGCACGCAAGGTTTTACTTCCATTTTTAAACAGGCTGTTATTTTTCCGCCATCCATTCGCGCTCGATCGCTTCTAATGATTTTCCTTTGGTTTCCGGTAACAGACGGTAGACGGTCACAAAAGCCAACACACACCAAAAGGCAAAAAACCAGAAGGTGAAAGCTGGACCGATGTTCTCCAACAGCACGGGTGTCAGTTGTCCGATAACGGTGTCGGCTATCCACATGACCATAATACTAAGCGCCATTGCCCTGGCACGGATGTGGGCAGGAAAAATTTCGGCCGCGACGACAAACTTCAAAGGCCCGATCGAAAAAGCAAAACTCGCCAAGAAAACAATCACCGAAATCAACAAAAATATCCCCTTTATATTTTCTGTATAAAGACAGGCCCCTACTGCGACCAGACTCACCGCAGCCAAGGAAGTACCGATCAAGTAAAGTGGCCGTCTACCCAAATTGTCCACTTTCCATACTGCAATCAATGTAAACAGTAGATTTGCCGCCCCAAAGACAATCTGGCTCTGCAAAGAGCTGGACAGGCTTACACCCGTTGCATTTAAGATACTGGGGCCGTAATAAATAATCGCATTGATACCGCAAAACTGTGAGAAGAACGGCAACAGCAATCCCAATAAGAGTGCTTTGCGCAATTGTGGGGAAAACAAATCTCGATAAGATATCTGACATTGTCCCTGTTGCCGGCGGCTTTCCAGATCAGATGTGGCTTCCGCTTCACCCACGAATCGATAAAGCAATGCTTTACCTTCGGCCGTTTTCCCTTTTTGCAACAGCCATCTCGGACTTTCGGGTATGCCTAGCAATCCTAATAAAAACAGCAATGCGGGTAACGTTCCCACGATAAACATACCCCGCCATACCTCCTCTTGAAACCACACACCCATCCATCCGGACATGCCCGCACCCCTAACGGAGGCAACCTGAACCAAAAAGGCATTGCTTAGGTATGCCACCAGAATGCCGAGGGTCACGGCCAATTGGTAATAGGTCACCAACTGTCCCCTCACCTTTGCAGGCGCGATTTCAGAAATATAGAGCGGGACTATGCTCGAGGCAATACCCACGCCTATACCTCCTATGATACGGGCTGCAATGATTGAAGAAAATGTTGGCAACAACCCACATCCTAGGGCGGACAGTAAGAATAAGACTGCCGCCAGCAACAACACCCGACGGCGACCATAACGGTCGCCGAGTTCACCGGAAATCGCCACTCCTCCGATACAGCCCACCAAAGCCGACGAGACAAACCAACCTTGTTGGAAAGCTGAAAGTGAAAATTGTCCGGTTACCAACGGTAGTATCCCAGAAACCACGGCCATATCGAATCCGAACAAAAAACCACCCAACGCCGCTACGGCACAGGCCAACCAGAGGATTTTCGGAAGTTTACGAGGTTGTTCCATAATTATCTTTTACAAATGCTTTTACCACTTTGGCTATACCGCCACCTGTATTGATCAACGTATACCGAGACACCGCTGCCGGAATGACAAAGGTCTCTGCATAATGGAAATAAGTTTCCTTATCGCCTATCCGGATGAGCACTTCCGTACCCTCCACCAGCATCAACACATGGCAGATCTCTCGGGTGGCAACAGTCACTTCATTGGTAAATTCGATCCGATGCACATCGTAGAAATGTTCTTCATGCGTAGGTATATGGATTGTTTTCCAATCCTTGCCCTGCTCCAAGACCTGAGGCTTGGAGATGTGTTCTGCAGGTACCTTTGCTCCTTTCCGTTCAAAATTGAGGTTATTGAAAGCATGGTCGATATTGATCGGGCGAGGGTTGCCATCTAAGTCTTTACTCAACCAATCGTACATCTTGAATGTGAAAATATAGGGCGTAGCACTAATCTCTAGTACCAAGTTATTTTTTCCAGAACTGTGTACCGTACCGTTTGGTATCAAAAAAAGCTCATGCTTTTTTGAAGGGAAGCTTTGCACGTATTTTTCAATGGCCACCTCCGTATCATTTTTCAGGCTATCTTCCAATTCCTGCCGGAACGCTACCGGATCGATATCGTCTTGAAAACCAAGATATACTTTCGCATCCGGAGCACAGTCTAAGATATAATACGTTTCATCCTGTGTGATAGTCTCACCAAAGTTTTTCCGGATATAAGCCAGGGAAGGATGGCATTGAATGGACAAATTGCCACCATCAAATGTGTCAAGGAAGTCAAATCGTATCGGAAATTCGTTACCGAAATGCACGTGGTGTTTTCCCAGTATCTCTTCACCGGCAAGCATCATCAAGCAATCAAACGAGATTTCCAGTAATTTGCCATCGCTTTCAAAAACTAGACCGTTTTCCGGGGCGATGAGTTCAAATGACCAAGCATAGTTAGGTTCTTCTTGGTTCAGCTGTGGCATATGCTCTTTTATCCACTGTCCACCCCAAGATCCCGGTGTAAACCAAGGACGCGGTCTGAACACTGAACGGGAAAGTTTTTTTAATCCGTCTCGAATAGCTGTTGCATCAGCCCATGTAATCCAATCGATTCCCTGTCCGTCAGCCAGCACATCCACACGGTGCAATAAAGATTCCTTATGCTTATTGCACACCTCCCAATCAACGAAATAAAAGCGCTTGTACATGGACATCGGTTTTTCAGGATCCGTTTTGCCCAGATTCGTGATGGCCCCAGCCTGCATCCGGTATTGCAATTCATTTTTGGGCAAGTCAATATAGATGATAGGTGCTTCCCAATCACATAAGGCTGCCCCTGTACCAATAAGGATATTGACCGTATAATCCGAAAGTGGTCGGAGATTGGTCAAAGCGTCCAATGGATAAAAATCAATGAGGTTCAGCGTCGTTTTTGTACCCCATACTGAATCTTTCTCTCCTAAAAAAGGATTCACGAGTTGGTCAATTTCCGCTTCGGGTTTTAGAAAATCATGCATAAAGCACCAATTGGCCTTCACACCTTGCTTCTCCAATGCCGCATTTAGGTCGGCAACTATACGGTTCCAAAAAAGACCTACATAACCATCGATGACCACCGTTTTTTGTTCCACGATCCATGTAGCCAATGATGTATAACCTTCATAAATCTTCTCACTGCCCAATGTATGGGCGGGGTAAATATCATATCCGTTACGATGGTTATCCTGCACCGTAACCGGCATGATTTCCTGCTTCGTTTTGCGCAAGGTTAATGTGTTCTGCACTGCTCTTGTTTCCGGTATATCACCGATTTCCTTCACTTCCATTCACTAAAAAATTAAATTATTCAATAATTACGATATCTTTTATTTTCACAAATATTGTGGACCCACAATAGTCTTTTTATTTAAAAACCTATTCAACGATTCTCCGTCGCAAATTCTTCAAATAGGACAATGGCGTCATAAAGTACGCCCGCTGCTCCTCGGAATGTTCCCGAACCTTTGGGTTGGTTGTCTACGGTATACCATTCGTAGAACCCGTTATTGTCGACTGCACGACGCAACATAGGCTGCACATGTTCATAAGCTTCAGCCACGAAACCGTACCGGATAAGCTGTTGAATCATTCGGCCGCCAAACCAATCCCAATCACCTCCATTTTGGTAACCGTAGGGATGCATACCCTCATTCATAAAACTACCAGCAGGATAAGTAGGATAGAGCGTCAATCCGATAGTTGCTGCACCCGATGCCCGTACATTGGCAACCATCCGGTCAAGCGCATGCTTCACCTGTGTTTCGGAAAGTAACCCCGCCTCTATAGCCATGGCCGTGCCACCATGGTAATAAATTTCCTCTTCGTCAAAATCTTGCGAAAAGGGAGAACCATTTAAATAGATATGTGGTCTGAATTTTTGTCGATCAGCGTCCCAAAGATGTTTCATACAGTTTGCCGCGATCTGCTCACGGATGGATGTCCATTTCGCTTCTGTCTCCGGCAGGAGCTCCATCAGGTTATCCAATGCAATAAGGAACATCGCATTATCATAAATATCAATGGCGTAATGCGTGCTGTCCGTTAAATAAACACCCCAAGGGTGTTCGGGCTGCACATCTCCCCAATCTGCCGTGGTGGCGCCCCATAACAATCCATACTCAGGATTGTACCGTTTCTCCATGAGAAAGTCCATCGCACGTTCTAGCCGTTGGGCAACAGTTTGGCCACCGATGGAGTCCTGCAAGAATGCTTGATCTCCATTCTTCACGACATATTTGTAAACGGCTTGTACCAATGAGCTTTCCTGATCGGTTTCCACCGTATTCTTGTGTCCGGCGTAAGCAGGTTCTAAGGGTGTATGAACATAGGCATAACCAATTTTTGAATCAGTAGCTTGAGCTTTCGGTATAAATCCGTCCACAATATTCCCATCCTCGCCTTGCAACCGAAAAAAAATACGGAGATTTTCCTTGGTTGTTTCCGGCGGATGCAATGTCGAAGCCAAAGTGATGAACGTATTGTAATCTCGAATCCATACCTCTCCATAGCTGTCTCCAGCAGTAAATCCCGATTTTACAGTTTCTCGCGCCATAGATTTAACAGCCTGCATGAGTGTATCCCCAGATATCCGAAACTTGAGCGTTCTATCCGCTTGGGGACGCACAACACACGCCGTTAAGACCCACGTAACGGCTAGCATTATCATTATCGTATTCTTCATTCTATTTCTTGTTTTCATTTAATTTAGTCACTTACCGGAGGTTTTGACGCTACACCCCAATTTGGATTGGGTTTTGATCCCATTTCCAATTCCAATTGGCCACCTTTTAGCAGTTCAGAAGCTGGAAACCACCAGCTTTCCAATGATTTCCCATTAAGCTTCGCGTGTTGGACGTAGCGGTTTTCCCGCGAGGTATTTTTGGCAATAACGGAAAACCGTTTTCCTCTTCCAAATTGCTCGCCAAGGTCAATGTCGACCCTTTCAAAAATAGGGCTGCCAATTTCATAGATTGGCTCATGACGAGTACCACCATCCGTTTGGAATAACCCCAGCGCACTCATTACAAACCAAGCACTCATCTGTCCCTGATCTTCATCGCCTAAATAGGCGTTGGATATTCCATGGCCATAGTAACGATCGACAATGGAACGGCTCCATTTCTGGGTCTGCCAAGGTTGCCCCACCCAGTTGAACAAAAAGGCGAAATGCATCGACTGCTGGTTGCCCTGTACCACCGGATAATCCCAATACTGGTCTCCCGGTGCATTATAGCGTAAGGGTTCGCTGGCTTCAAAACCCCATGTAAGGCGTTCAATAAACCGATTTTTCCCGATAATTTCAGCCAGTGCAGGCACATTTTGCGGCACGAAGAACGTCATTTGCCAAGCATTTGCTTCTACATAGTGGCGATTCCCCCCTGATTTAAAAGGATCAAAATCTTTTTCCCATTCCCCATTACTGTAACGCATACGGGCATATCCCGTCTCCGCATCAATAGCATTTCTCCACCAATTACCTCGCTCTTTGAACACCTGATAATCTGTGTCTTTTCTCAAGGTTTTCGCCAGTTGTCCTACCGTCCAATCATCGAAAGAATACTCCAAGGTATTGGAGAACCGACCTTTATCGGCCGGTACATACTTGTGCTCCAAGTAAGCGGCCAAGTCACGGTTGCCTGCAAGCCCATCGCCAACCTTTTCAGGAAGCGTCGTCTGCATCTTTTTCGTGGCCATAAACATTTTTTCGACGTCATAGTTTCGGATACCCATCTGGTAAGCACTGACAAGCAAGGGAATCTCATGCTCGGCGACCATCACAGGGACATACTCCATACCGGCAGGTCCCTTGGCTAACCATCCGTTAGCATCGTACATTCCCAATTGGGACTTTACCCAACGCGATGACCATTCGGGGGTCACCAAATTCCATAGTTGATTGAGATTCCAAAACGTATTCCAAAAGGCATCACAACCCAAGGCAACAGCATCGGGATCATCAAATTGCTGGATACGTTCAGTCGCATCCACCCAACGTCCATCTACGTCGCTGAACGTGTTGCGGCAATACGCGCGGTACATATTGGTATAAAAACGCATTTTCTCCCGCTGATCGTTCGTTTGTATGGCCACACGGGAGAGGATGTCGTCCCAAGTTTGGCGGTTATGCTCCCGTACGGCATCAAAATCCCATCCGAACGGTCGTTCCACCTCTTCTTCAAGGTTTTTCCGCGCACCTTCTATATCTACATACGAAATAGCCGACCGCACCTGCACAACGGCATTGCTCCGCGTATCGAAAGTGGCAAAATAACCCAAGCGTTCTGGTCGTTGCGCGGTAATTTCATCGCCTGAAAGTATCACTTCATCGTTGATCCACCCTCCAAAGCCTGTCATATCCCGGTCAAACTCGATGACGAAGTAAATAATATAATCCTGATCGCTGTCCTGTGACCAAACACGTCTCGTCTGTTGCTTGCTGAATCCTTCAATCCGACGATTACTTACTCGTGTGATCTTGCTATCCAATATATCGTACCGATATTCTGCCGGAATTTTCAAATCGATCATCACGCGCGAATCTGTGCTTTTGGGATAGGTATAGCGTTGAAAACCGCAACGTGTGGTGGCCGTTAATTCAGCCTGTATGCCATAATCGGCCAGATCTACTTTATAGTAGCCCACATCGGATACTTCACTGGCTTTATCAAACGAGGAACGGTAAACGGTACTGTCTTTTTTAAAGATGGATTGATCGCCTATTTTGGTTTTTAGTTTCCCATTCGTGGGCATAATGCCCAATCCGGCCATGGTCCACTCATGGATATGGCTAAACGTACCGATGCTTTCATAAACCGGGTCATAGCCCGATTGCCATCCCGGATTCTGATTATCCGGACTGAGCTTGACCATGCTAAAAGGCATCCACGGTCCTGGAGCGATCATCCAACGTGAATGTGCCGTACCCATGCGGGTGTCAATATAATCTGCCGCGTTGGCAATTTTTTGCGTTGATCGGATGATCGTACCTTCGTCAACCGTTTTGCCATCAATTAGAATTTTATAGCGACTCTTTTTTTCAGACGAAACGACTGGCATCGGCGCTTCAAAAACATAACGTCCTTGCTCTAAAGACTGTTTAAGAACCGTTTTCCCGTCTACGTCTACTTGGACATTAGGCGTGCCTTCCAAATGCTCGATATCGACCAACAATGGTTGTGCTTTAGGCTGTTGCAGTTGATAATTCGCCACGGTTACTTTACGGAGATAGGCTCTCCCGATTTCTTCATCCAATACTGCGTTTTGAGGTCCTTCCAACCGCATACCGTCAAAAATAAGCCAAGACCCTTCCAGACTGGTCAGGTTGATTTCATTGCCACCTTTTTTTATCAGACTTGCATCTAAAGGGATTTCAAATGTTTGCTTGACACTTTTGCCATAATCCCCGCGTAGGGATTCGTCTCCCCCGCCGGGGCGCAATACAAATTTCCACGATTGTCCATTGACGGTAACTTTAAAATATGGTGGTTGTTTTTTTTGTGCATCCAAAACATCTACCACCAGCTTCCATCCCCCTTGTTGTGGCACAGATCGCATGCGAAAAAGAATATTAAGCACATGCGATCGTATACCAGCTGTGCCACTTGTACCTCCCCATGTATCGGCCGGACCAGGCAAAATATAGGGAAAATCCTGCTTAGGGGTTGATTTCCCAATCATATAAAAACGATCTTCCCATCCAAAATCGTGGTCCAGAAATTTCGCATAGTCTCCCTCCTCGGCAAGAGCAAATTCTTTGGCACTACCATCCGGCGTTCCGATCTGCCAAACGATTTTCGCGTTAGGAGCTTTGAAACTGCACATGAACAACACCAGCATACAACCCGTAATCACGTTCAAAAAATTCTTTATCATCTTTCTAATTTAATAGTATTTAAGTTATCATTGCATACAACAATAAAATGAAAGCACATAAAACAGCATATCTATTGAATGTCATCAGCCTTACTTTTCAGGCAAGGTGGTTTTCGTTGGTGCGGGCGAGAAATCATCCAATGATAACATATCGGGCTTAAATAGCGACTTATAGCTCAACTCACCGCCCGATTCGAAGTCCGGTAGGATAGCTGTCGTTTCCCCCAAAGGTAAACGGTGTATATGAGTTTGCCCGCTTTGATCATTATAGGAAAACTCCAATCCCGTTTCACCAACGAATGGTGATGGCCAAACAAGCTTCAAAGAACCATCACTTTGCAATTCCATACTTTTTAATTTTCGATTCTGCAAAGTAGCTACATAATCCGGTCCGTAGACAAATCCATGTGCGTTAACGACCACCGACTTACTCCCTTCTGAGTTAGATGTATATAATCGGAAGTTATAAGATCCTTGGGGCAAAGGTCGCAATTCAATTTCTACGGTGTCTTTTTTACCTCCGCCACTGCGTTGTACATCGGTAACCAAAGAGTCGTTACCATTATTCCAATAAACGGCCACTTGATTGACTAAAGGATCATTTCCCAAAGCGACGAACAATACGGCGCGCTCATTTCCGGTCCTTACAATTACCGTGTCCGCCCGTCCGGCATAGCTAATTTCGCCACCAGCCAGAAATTTTTGATACTCATCTTGTTTGATGCAAGACGAAAATAATGATGCCGTGAACACGATCAGGCAACAGACGGATAACATATTTCGTTTCATATCTAATCGTTTATCATTGTTAATTTACAGGTGCGCCCCACATCATAATTTCATTAAAATTGACATAGGTACCACCAGACCAATTTTGGAGGGTTTTCCACCGGATATACCGTACTTCCGGCACATCTATCGGAAAGATAATAGTCTCTCCAGCTGCGGCCGCCACCTGATCTTCTGCCGATAACTGGCCTCTTGGTAATCCGGAAGGTTTAACCTGTTCATAGGAAACCAACAATTCCCAACTATCCCAGCTACCATCCGGATCCGGATTATTTGATCCCCAGATTTCGATCACCCGTGGATTATGCAATGAATAGTAGTTTGAGCCTTCACGCATAAACCAAGTGAGGCGGCTAAGTTTCGCTTTCACACCCATGTCATAGGTGAACCATTGGGGCATACGCGCGGCATCGCCCGAGTGATAACCACGTTTACTGTCGGTAAGTATGCCGTCAAACAATGCATTGACACTGCCACTGTATCCTAATGGGGCATCGGTAGGAAGCGTATAGTCCCGCATAAGCGTGCGGTCTAATTGAATTTCGAATAGCGGTGTCTGGAGAGTATAAAGAGTATCCGAAAGATTGCCCCATCGGTCCCGTACAAACAGTCCGAACCGGGTCTCTTCTGATGCTAAACCACGGACAGCAAACTCGCCTTTCGGCAATCGGGTGTAATAGGTATGTATCGGCACAAATTGACCCAGTGAATCGTTAGCCAACACGACGAAAGCTAAATTGTCCTTCGCACTGTTATCAAAATTAATGCTAATTCCCCCAAATGTAGGTTGCACTTCCAGACTTGCACGTGACAACTGCATGGGCGGCGACAGGGGATGAACCGTCACCTGGACGGGTGTAGAAGCATTTTCGCCACGATCTACGGCGTAAAGTTCCACCTCATAGGCATCGGTATCGCCAAAACCTTCTACTCGGATACTGCTATGATGTCTGCTTACTTTCGTTTCACGCACCTCACCTTGTTTGGTGGTATATACGGCTCTTACATAGAGCAAATCTGGATCGCTTGGCACCTGATAACTAATCTCGGCCGCACCGTTCAAATTGGTAACGGATAATTGGCTTAACGGGCCGGGTGGCACACCGTCGTTTTCCACGGGCCCCGGTATGGTGTCTTTGCATGCCATCACAAACATGCAGCAGACTATTAAAAAAAGGATATGTAATGATTTCATTGTCTATTTATTTACTGATCATTATACTTTCTATTAGCTGGCCTAATCACCAACCGGGATTTTGCACCAAATTGGGATTGATTTGAAGGGTGTTTTCATGAATCGGCCAAAGGTAATCGCGTAGATTATCAAACGATTGTCTGAAAAGAACCACTCTTCGATTGTAGTCCTCATAGGTTTCCTGCTCGATATCCCAGCCATATACGGACGAATTTAGCTCACGAGTGGCTGTTTTCCATCGACGCAAATCCCAGAACCTACTGCCCTCAAAGGCCAGCTCAATCCCCCGCTCTTGTTGGATAATACTGCGCAATCCGGTTTTTGAGGTGTATTTATCAGGATTGGTTGAATATTCAGACCACGATTGTTCAACAGATTTTAAACCGGCACGCTCACGTACCTTATTGATGAACGGCAAGGCTTCTTCAGAGCGATCGGCTTCATTAAGTGCTTCGGCATAGAGCAGGTAAAGATCGGCCAATCGCATGATGGGCCACGGATAGGGCTCTACAGTGACTGCGCTCGACGTAGCGACTAAATTCCAGTTAACGACCTTCTTGGTGAAATAGCCTGTGACGGAATATATGCGGCTTTGCCGTTTGGAACTGTGCTGCCCGATCTTGCTTTGTATATTGAATGTGCCGTTGCGCATGAGCCATTTGGAGCCATCGAAAGCAATAGAGGCATAAAAGCGTGGTTCACGACCGAAATGCAGCCCTACCGTACGATAGTTTGCCTGCATAGCGACATCGGCACTGGTGACGGTACGCAATTCATACCGGTTGTTATAATCCCAGGTTTTGTCTTCTTCAATGGGCACCCCGTTTGCCGTGTAATACATTTCGGCCATTTTCAGGGTGGGAGCAAATTTACCTTTCAGATTAAGGTTAGTCACCGCGGGATCGAGCTGTGGACAAGCAAACAATTGAATCCAATAACTGGGGCGCGCATTTCCGAGGTCGTCATTGGTAGCTCCCCAAATCAGCTCGTTGTTCCATTTTTCCGTAACCGCATTGCGTATGCTCATCTCTTGTTTTTGTGCATCGTTGAGCGACACCTGCGAGGAGCTGAATGTGTATAGCTCCAGGCCTGCCCGTTCGGCTGCATCTACAGCCTCCCGACAAGCTTCAGCGGCCCGGATCCACTTGTCCGGATCCGCAGTGCTATTAAAAAGCGGTGTTCCATCCGTATTGGCTAATGCCCGATAATCGGTATTTCCATTGAACAATGGGCTGGCCGCCGTCACCAACAACCGTGCTTTGATCGCTAAGGCAGCAACTTTGGTAACTCTGCCTAATTCTGTGGACCGGCTTGTAATGGTCAAGGGTAATCCGGAAAAATCATCGCCCGCAGCAGCCTCGTCAAGCAACGAGGCAATGTAATCGACGACCACATCAACAGGTTGACGAGATACTTTAACTTCCTCGGGGCTTGCCGTAATGGGCAGATTCTTATCCATAATCGGAATTGGACCATACATGCGAAAAAGATACCAATGGAAGTAGGCTTTCAAAAATTTAGTCTCGGCTACCCAACGCTCTTTTTCATAGTCGGCAATATCCGGTACATTATCAATGTTTTCCATGAAGATATTGCACATCCGTATACCTTGCCACATGGATCGTCCATTATATCCATCCCAATAATTCATTAATGGAGATGCCTTGGTCTGTAGTCCGCGGGCAATGTTGTAAGAATCCAGGGAAAAATAATCCATTGTCATAGGCCAATAGGTCCATACCTCATCTCCTCCATTAAATGCGGGGTTGTAATCGGGATTTGCTTCGTTGGGAAGATAAGAATAGCACGTAAACAGTGCTTTTTCGGCTTCGTTGCGGTTCGAAAACGCGTGCTCCATGGTAGGTACGTTATCCGGCACTACGTCCAGATAGCCTTGACAGGCCACCAGTACGGAAACCAACGGAGCTATCCAAAATAATTTTATTAATTTAAGCTTATTCATCATGTCTTTTTTTTCAACCGTTTATAATTGTACGTTGACTCCAATGTTAAACACTTTCTGGGGCGGATATCCCAAACCATTGCTGCCGGCTCTATTACTGTCGTTGCCGTTGCTCCCCTGCTCGGGATCCCACATCTTAAAGCTACTGATGACGAACAGGTTGACACCATTGGCATACAGGCGTAATCCGTTTACTTTGATCCGTTCCAGAAGCTTACCGCTGAGGTTGTAACCTACTTCGACATTTTTTAGCCGTATGAAGGAGCCGTTGCGCATCCACCATGTGGAGGGTTGGTTATTATTATTATTGCCCGTGGCGCTGAGTCGAGGCCAAAATGCATAACTATCGCGATTCGTCTCCGACCAGTGATCATCGGCAATGACCTGTAGTAAACCATTTTGTTGCGCCCCGTTTAGTACAAAAGGACTAATGGCCGCCGGGTCTATGAACAATGATGAACGAGCCGATCCTTGAAAGAAAGCACTAATGTCAAATTTGCTCGAACCGAAAGAAAAACCGGCACCATAAATGATTTCCGGCACCGTCGGATAACCAAGACCATTGATCCGGTCCAAATTCGTGATCTCTCCGTCACCATTGAGATCACGATATTTGATATCGCCTCCTCGTACCTCACCAAAAGCTTGGGGAGGTGAATTTTTCACATCCTCATCGTCGATGAATAGCCTTTCGGCAATCAGTCCCCAATATTGCTGGAGCGAGTGTCCGACACGTGAAAGGTACCACATGTTCTCTGCATACTCGGGTTCTTCATTAACCAATAATTTGCTGGTGGCAAATGTAAATGTACCTCTTACCTTTAGCCAGTTGCGGCTGAAATTTTTACTATAGTCCATTTCAAGATCTATACCCTTGCTTTCGGCCTCACCTACATTAGCGGCAATATTGGATGTTAGCCCCATAGTCGTCGGGATATAGGCACGGGTCATGAGAATATTCGTCCGGTGCTCATGGAAAGCATCGACAATCAGATTGAACTGATTGAAAAGACCTACATCCAAACCAATATTTGTCTTGTAGGCTTTTTCCCAGGTGATGTTGTCATTGGCATACCGAGACACAGATACCCCTGGACGTATATAGTTGAAATTTTCGCCAAACACGGCACGTCGGTCGTTATTATTCAAATTCACATTAGACATATAAAAGAACCGGTCATTGGAGGCACCAATCTGATCGTTGCCCACCAAACCATAAGTGGCCCGCAACTTTAGTTTGGACACAATCGGGAGCAACGGCTCAAAGAACCGTTCGTTGCTGGCATTCCAAGCTATACCTGCCGATGGAAAAAAGCCAAAACGATTGTTTGCCGCAAACCGCTCCGATCCATTGTACCCGAAGTTTGCCTCAAACAGGTATCTGCTATCGTAACCATAGGTAAGCCTCCCAGACAACCCTTGATTGCGGAAAGGCAAGGAAAGTTGTAAACTGCCGGCATTGCCGTCCAGATGATTTCGGAAGATGCCGATAAGCATACCGCTGATATCGTGTTTTTCACCGAAAGTTCGGTTATAATTTACGGCTGTCTCCAAATAAGCCGTGGTATTCACCGTTTTCCCTCCCTCTCTGTAATTAAGGTACTCGGTGGCACTGCCTTCATTCAGCAAGGTGAGGGAGTAACCCGAAGATGAAAAACTATTGGGTGTGGCGTGATAATAGAATGGGTTATATTGTCGTTCCAAACTAAAATAAGAATACCTTTGCGTATAGGCCATCATGCGGGCTTTTAAACCTTTTACCAAAAAATCGAAGTCTTGCTTTACTTCAAGCTGCACATTTAACTGGGTACGGTTATATTGCTGGAACCCCGATACCATGGAGGCGTAGGGGTTGGCATAAACCCCATTGTCACCCCGTGGTGCATTTCCGAATAATGGATGGTTGGCATAGGATATATCTTCAGCAGGAAAAACGGCAGGGAACAATACGGGGTTAGCCGTGGTTGCACTTTTAAAGATAGCAGATCCGCCACCGATGGGTCCGGTGTAATCTGTGAAATTCCCTGATGTTCTTACAATACCTTCCGTAGATGGCGTCAACTTCACGTTTACGTTGGATCGTATCTCGTAGTTTTTAAGGTCGATGTTGTTGTCAAAGTTGTTCTTATCATTTGATTTCAACATACCATTATCCTTATTGAAGGTCCCGGAGATATAAAATTGGGCAATCCTGCCTCCTCCGTTCATGTTCATATTGAATCGCTGATTGGCCGTATAGTCCTTGATCAGCATTCTTATCCAATCGTTGCTGGGATACAGATATGGATTCTGCCCTGCTTCCGTGGCGTCGATTTTGTTTTGCGTGTAAGGCAATGCACCGATCGGATTACGAGTGAGGACGGCCTCATTGGCCAATCTCATATAGGTGATGTTGTCAGCCAACTGGAAGTTCGTGGTGTTACTGGAAATAGAATTCTCAAAGCGGAAATTAAAACTGGTTCGGTCATTCACCCCGGATTTGGTAGTGACCAAAACAACACCATTTGCGCCCCGAGCACCATATAGCGATGCCGCGGCCGCATCTTTCAACACCGAGAACCCCGAAATGTCGTCCGGTTGGAGGCGAGCTAGTGCATCGGCCGTAGATTCCATACCATCAATTAATATCAGCGGATCGATCTTGCCTGAACCGAAGCTGGTGATCCCCCGTATAAAGAACTGGGCATTGTCAGCTCCCGGTTCGCCACTGCGCTGATAAGCGATCATCCCTGCTACTCTTCCGGCAAGCATTGACGTCAGGTTACTGGTGGGGCCTTTTAGTTCCTTTGGGCTTACCGATGTGATGGAGCTGACCATACTTTCTTTTTTCTGTTCGCCAAAAGCGACCACGACGACTTCATCGAGAAGATCCTCATCAGGCTCCAATTCAATATTGACAATCGGACGGCCTCCAACTAATTCTTCCTTAGTTTTAAACCCCACATAAGTAAACACCAAGGTACCACGGCTATCCGCGATATCAATTGAATACCGTCCGTCGTTGTCCGTCGCGACGGTCTGTTCCGTGTTTTTAGCTTTTACGCTCACACCGACCAGTGGAGTCCCGTCGGTAGCATGAACCACAACACCGGTGATTTGATGTTGTGCCTGTGCAGTACAAATCCCATACGCATGCCACAGCAAACACAGGATTAGCAGTTTTAGTTTATTCATTCTGTTATCTTTTAGGTTTTCGTTATTCTTGTCTTAGACCGTTTCGTCAGCTTAGTAAATCCGCAGACTTCCGTTGCATAACGCTATATTCCAGCTTGCCTTCGGCTTCAATATTAAAACATGGCATATACTTCTCGCTAAAGAGGTAACCGAAATACTCTGAAGTTTCATCATACGGATAAAAGATCTGTCGCACAGATCCACAGCTGAACATGCAATTGCATGTCTTTTTTACCAGATAATTTAAATTTTGTAGTGTCATAATTATAGATTTATAAATAATATGTACATACTTATCATATATTTAATAATTTACTAATCAATTAAATAATTATTAAACCAGCATTAATTAATTAATTTTGTATGTACATATGTACATACAAATGTATTTATTCTTTTCTATAAAATCCAAATTAATTTTTAAATTGGTTTACATTTTCACTTTATATGGCAAAATTGAATTTTAAGATAGATCACCAAAGTCCTATCCCATTACACATACAAGCAGAAAACCTGTTACGTAAACTTATTGAGACCCCGGAATACCAAGATGGTAAACTCCTACCCAATGAAGTGGATTTGGCCAAACAGCTTGCCATTTCCCGTGCCACATTAAGGCAGGCTATCAACAAACTCGTTTACGAAGAGTTGTTGGTTCGGAAAAAGGGTGTTGGCACTCGGGTTGCAACAGCACAGTCTATTAGTTCGAAGTCCAAAAACTGGCTGAGTTTTTCGCAAGAGATGGAAGCCCGGGGTATTCCTATCCGAAATTTTGAATTGCATATCAGCTGGGTTTTCCCCGATCAAAAAATTGCTAATTTCTTTGATCTAAAAAGCACGCGTAAAGTACTGAAGCTTGTGCGCCTACGTGGTCGTCCGGAAGGACCCTTCGTCTATTTTGAGTCTTATTTTCATCCCCGCACAGGCCTAACTGGTGAAGAAGATTTCAAACAGCCACTGTACGAGATATTGGAAAAACAACATAACATCATTGCTTACATTTCCAAGGAGGAAATCAGTGCTATTGTGGCGGACGATTTAATGGCCAATAAATTGGAAACAGAAAAAGGTAGTGCTATATTATTACGTAAGCGTTTTGTGTATGATATTGCGGAACGTCCTATTGAATACAATTTGGGCTATTACAAAGCAGACAGCTTTACATATACGGTAGAGAGCCGTCGGGAATAATCTATATAAGTCTTTCCATAGGAATAAAAGCTTATCCTACAATCTTCGCATAAAAATTAGCAATTGATGCTAAAAAAAATTAAATTAGCCATCACAGATGATGCATTTCAGTTGTCAATAAATATATGGCTGAAATGAATAAATTTTCATTGGGAATATATAGACCTATAAAAATTATTTGCGAGAGATGAATTTTCAGATCAATTCTTTTGAAGCGTATCAAGTAGCTTACAAACAAAGTGTAGAAAATCCGGAGCAATTTTGGGGAGAAATCGCCGAAAATTTCTTTTGGAAAAGAAAATGGACCAATGTTTTAAATTGGAATTTTACAGACCCCGATATCAAATGGTTTGAAGGAGGGAAATTAAACATTACGGAAAACTGCCTAGACAGGCATATCTATAATTTGGGCGACAAGCCCGCCATCATTTGGGAACCTAATGATCCCTCGGAGGCACACCGTATATTAACGTACAAACAACTGTTGGGCAAAGTAGAGCAGTTTGCCAATGTGCTAAAAAACAACAATGTGCGAAAAGGTGATCGCGTATGTATTTACTTACCAATGGTCCCCGAACTAGTGATTGCAGTTTTAGCTTGTGCGCGAATTGGTGCTATTCATTCTGTGGTGTTTGGAGGTTTTTCAGCCCAATCCATTGCCGACAGAATCAATGACGCTTCCTGCAAAGTGGTTGTTACCTCTGATGGCGGATACAGAGCCAATAAAGTGTTGGAGCTGAAAAACATTGTGGACGATGCTTTGATGCAATGCAAATCTGTAGAGCGTGTCATTGTCCTTACCCGTACACGCACCCCAGTTTCCATGATAAAAGGTCGTGACGTATGGTGGGAAGATGAAATCAAAAAAGTCGAAACACAGGGAAACCCGGCCTGTCCAGCAGAAGAAATGGACGCCGAAGATCCACTTTTTATCCTTTATACATCCGGTTCCACCGGGAAACCAAAAGGAGTAGTACATACAACAGGTGGATATATGGTCTACACCGGCTATACCTTCTCCAACGTCTTTCAATATCAACCAGATGAAGTGTATTTCTGTACAGCAGATATCGGTTGGATTACCGGGCATAGCTATATTGTGTATGGACCACTTTCACAAGGCGCTATCTCGCTTATGTTTGAAGGTACCCCCACCTTTCCTGATGCTGGTCGTTTATGGGATATTGTGGATAAGTATAAAGTGAATATCCTTTACACAGCGCCAACGGCTATCCGCTCACTCATGGCCTTTGGAGAAGGATATTTAGGAGGGAAAGACTTGAGCAGTATTAAAAAGTTGGGATCTGTCGGCGAGCCCATCAACGAAGAAGCTTGGCATTGGTACAATGAAAAAATCGGTAAAGGAAAAGCACCCATTGCCGACACTTGGTGGCAAACTGAAAATGGCGGTATTCTGATCGCACCTTTAGCAGGTATCACACCAACAATTCCAAGTTATGCCATGTTGCCCTTGCCGGGTGTACAGCCTTGCTTGATGGACGAAAACGGGAAAGAGATCGAAGATAATGATGTCTCCGGCAACCTCTGTATCAAATTTCCGTGGCCCGGCATGCTCCGCACCACTTGGGGCGACCATGAACGCTGTCGCCAAACATACTTTTCTACCTATGAAAACAAGTATTTCACGGGTGATGGCTGTTACAGAAGCTCCGAAGGCTATTACCGAATTACTGGCCGTGTAGACGATGTACTCAACGTATCCGGCCACCGCATTGGTACAGCCGAGGTAGAAAACGCCATTAACATGCATGCTGATGTCGTGGAATCGGCCATAGTAGGTTATCCACATCCCGTCAAAGGACAAGGTATCTATGCTTACGTCATTGCCAACCACCATACCGATGCGGAGAGTACGCGAAAGGACATTATGCAAACCATCAGCCGGATCATCGGTGCAATTGCCAAACCAGATATTATCCAGTTTGTGACTGACCTTCCGAAAACACGTTCGGGTAAGATCATGCGCCGGATTTTACGCAAAATAGCAGAAGGTGAAATACAAAATTTAGGTGATACCTCTACCCTTCAAGACCCGACAGTAGTTGATGCCATTATCGAAGGAGCAAAAGAGTTCCGGAAATAACCCCTTATAGCAGATAAGGCGCAACACATAAGACTTGCCATTTCAATCTTTCCAATAGTGTTTTGGATGGTTGAAATGGCAGTTTTTTTGATTGGTTTAATATGTATATTTTTCCACCGACTTAATCTGGTTATTTTCCTCTGTAAAGACCAAGGTAGGTTGATAGGTGTCGGCTTCTTCCGGACTCATGTTGCTGAATGCCAAAATATGAACGGTATCACCCACTTTAGCGTGCAAGGCTGCTCCACCGTTCATACAAACTTCACCGCTACCCCGTTTTCCCGGAATGACGTAGGTCATGATACGGCTTCCATTAACGGCATTGTTGATATATACCTGTTCGTATTTCTTGATCCCTGCCGCATCTAATAAATCTGCATCGATGGTAATCGAACCATTGTACGTGACGTTGGCTTCGGTTACTTTAACCGTATGGATTTTTGCTTTTAAAATTGTTAATTCCATGTTATATGATCTATATTATTTTACGATATGTTCTTTCTCTAAGTGTCTGTTCATCTTCGACAGTCAATAACGCTATTGCTTTGAACAAATAGCGATTGTCATTTTGCAAGATATGATAAAAATGATGGCTGAAATCATACGTAAACAAATAGGGTTTGTCAACATCAAAATGTTGCAAGCATTCTGTTTGTACTGCATATTCAACTTTTCCTGTTAGATCAAATTTAAATATTTCATAAATTTGATCGTGGACATGACGGATATCAAACCAAGCGCCCTCTCCTATCCCACCTACCCATTGCGCGGCTTTGGGCAAAGAGGTCGGGCGCAACGGTTCCACGATTAGACCAGGTTGGCTGTCGTCCTGTAGTCTTGCCGCATCTCCCGTACGAAAATTATCCTTCAGCAAACTGATCTGAAATTTCAAAGATTCCCAACGGCTCCATTCCCATACTTCCAGTTTGTTTTCATGATAGCAGTATGTTTTCCTGTTGGATGAAGCATTGACTACATTGCTAGTGGGGCTTGCTTTGAGACATTCGGGATATAAAACACGACGTACTCGCCCATCGTTGCGTTGCATGGATTTCGCTAATATCTGTGCCACAAAGCGCGAACAACTGTTATTGTTTTTTGCCAACGCACCGTACAATATTGGGCCTTGCCCAACAATATGATTGGCATATGCCATACCTTTCGCATAGGAAATGTCGTTGGCAATGGAAAAAAGCAACCGTCCGCCTCCATGCGTTGCCTGCTCCTTGGCACAAAGCTCTTCCAAAATTTCTTGCAGGTTTACAATGCCTTGATGGTCGCATATGGCTTTTGTCTGAATCGTCAATCGTCGATCAAAACCAGCAGACCGGGCTCTTCCATAACCTCGAGGCGACAGATATCTCCCAAAATCAAAGTAGGAAATGGTGCCGGAAGAACGTTCAATGAGGAGAATGGCGGCATGGCCGATTTTAAAGTTTAGGTTTTTAACCACCTTCATTTTCTTGAGAAAGGCCATCCATTTCTCATCCCCCAAAGCCGTCATATCCGGCCATGAAATCGGTATCGCTATGTCCGTATACAATTCCATTAAATTGTTTTGCTAATTATATTTTCGGATGAGATTTTTCGATCATATAGCTTGCTTAAATACCTGCTTCCATGGTCCATGAAAAGCAAAACTACCACATGCTGTGGGTTCAATTCCATTTGCTTATGATATTTTTCCAAGCTAGCGAGCAGGGCGGCACTGGAAAAGCCTGATAGAAACCCTGTCCGGTTTTTATAGGACAAAGCAGCGGTTATGCTGTCTTCAGACGATACCTGCATGATACGATCAACGGCAAGGGCATCAAAAGATCCCGGAACGAATGTCCTTCCTATACCTTCTATAGGGTCAAAAGGGCAGCTAGCTTCCGGAAGCATTCCAGTCTCTAAAAATTGAGAAAGAATAGAGCCCTCTGGCTCCACTCCCAAAATCTGAATATTTTCATTTCTCTCTTTTAAAAATCTTCCAACCCCTGATATAGAACCTCCCGTCCCGACACCTGCAATAAAATGGGTCACCTGATGATCTGTCTGTGTCCAAATTTCAGGGCCTGTTGTTCGGTAATGCGCTTTGATATTGGCCGCATTGTAATATTGATTAGTAAAATAAGCATTTGGATGGTTTGCCGCATAGGCCTGTGCCCGGAATTGAGTAGAATAAAAATCCGTAAGACCATTTGAATTGTCACAAATTTCAATTGCCGCACCGGCGGCACGCAACAAACTTATCTTTTCTTCCGAACAGGATTCTGAAACAAAAATCTTGGACTTATATCCCCGATGTTTTGCAATCATGGCTATACCTAACCCTGTATTGCCACTGCTCGCCTCTACAAACGTTCCACCTGGTTTTATCTTACCTTGTTTAATCGCGTCCTCTATCATAAACAAGGCAGACCTATCCTTAGAAGACATTCCCGGATTATGAAATTCCTCTTTGATAAAGATATTTGTTTGAAATTTTGAAGATAAGTACTCACATCTTCGGAGAGTCGTATTTCCTATAAAATCACAATTCAAATTATCGTCTCTTTTTTGATTCTACTATAATTAACGGAGAAATCATCCTTATGGTCTAAACCAAACCAAAAATAAATTCTACATTTACTTCTGCATCTAATGTCGGCATTAATCTTGGAAACAATTAGGAATAAAAAAGTTTATCGAAAAGCCACATTAGAAATTTTACCTATCCATAGGACAGCAGATAATAATAAAAAATTGCCGCAATGTGGTGTTGCGACAATTTAATTATTGAGAAGAGATAATGATTGGATTTATTTAGATTAAATAAAAATAATATCCAAATATAGGGCTTAATGTGAAAATAAAGTTTCAAAATTGGAAATTAATGCTTAGAAATCCGAAATTTTACTATATGGATATCCATAAGAGGCGCCAACTAAAGTTTTTGAGGTAAAAAAGTGTAGGATTTATGGCAAAAATGCATTCTCAAAAATCTTCACTAACTTTACAAAAAGTACGCGATTATGGCAAAGCAGGATATTCAAACATTAGAAGACATCAAAAAATTGGTAAATACCTTTTACGGACGTGTACAAGCTGATGACCTGATCGGCCCAATTTTCAACGAAAAACTGGAAGGACATTGGCCGGAGCATTTGGCCAAAATGTATACCTTTTGGCAAACAATATTGCTGGATGAATACACGTATCAAGGTCGACCATTCCCACCCCATGCTCAGCTTCCCATACGTGAAGAACACTTTGAGCGGTGGTTGGCATTATTTGATGACACCGTAGATTCACTTTTTGAAGGTGAGGTTGCCAACGAAGCAAAATCAAGAGGACACAAAATGGCGGCCTTATTTCAGGTGAAACTGGACCATATCCGCCAATCACCTTTCAGACCCCTGCTGTAACTGATCGACTTGTCGGTCGACTAAGTAAAGCAAGGAAGCAATAGCCGCTACGCCCGATTGCAGTTCCCTACGGTCCACGGCTTCAAACACATCCTTAGCGGTATGGTGTAAATCAAAATAACGATGTGGATCGGATCGGAAATTAAACATAACCGTATTAGGAAAGTGCCTTCCCCAAACACCCGAATCTACACCCGGACTCCCCTGCAGAAAACGAGAAACCCAAAATTTTTCTTCAAACAAAGGTTTCCAATGTTGCTGAATCCAAGCCACCTCATGTGCAGAAGCCTTGATGTCAAAGCCACGAGGGGCAAAGCCTCCTAAATCGCTTTCAATAGCCACAACGATTTTCTCATTCTTTGCTTTCGCCATCTCTCCATATTTCAACGAGCCGTTCACGCCATTCTCCTCGTTCATGTAAAACACCAAACGTATAGTGTGCCGAGGCTTATATCCCAACTTCATCAAGGTGCGGATGGCATCCAATGTACCCATTGTTCCTGTCCCGTTATCGTGCGCGCCTTCTCCTACATCCCAAGAGTCGATATGGCCTCCTATTGTGATGATTTCGTCAGGTTTCTCCGTACCTTTCCATTCGGCAATCACATTATGCGTGTGCACCACGCCTTTCCAAGCCGAAGTATTTTTCAGAAATAATTTTGTCTTTGGATTTTCCTTTAAAATAGCGGACAGCCTATTGGCGCCCATAACCGAAATGGCTAATGCTGGGATACTATCGATACCTTCTACATAACGGGTACCTCCTGTATGCGGATAATCATCAACAGCAGAGGACGAAAGTGAACGGAAAAGATAAGCCACAGCACCCAGTTTAGCCGCTTCAGCCGGACCGCGGCTTCGTTGTCCACTGTTCAAGCCATATGCAACATCCGTTTCTACAAGAGATTCGTCCCACGGTTTGTTGACAAAGACGATTTTTCCATAGACATCTTCTCCATGCTTTCTCAAATCACTCAACAATTCTACTTCCAGCACTTCCGCTTCCAAACCTGAGGCAGGAGTAGCAACCGAGCCACCTAAAGCCAATACATTGAGCTTTTCCCCACTTCCTATCAAAATCGCCTGTTCGGGCTCCCCCCTATCCCAATATTTAACCGATACGTCTTGCAGATACACCTTGTCAAAAGGCATGCTTTCCATTAATGTTTTCGACCAATTCACTGCCTGCTCTGCTTTTGGGGACCCTGCTATCCGATTCCCAATTTCTTTTGTCAGATAACGCAGATTATCATAAGCTTGCCCATGAAAGAGCGACTCGTGGTAAATTTTGTCCAACATGATGGAGTCTTGCTGCGCATAAACAGGCGCATACCAATAAGAAATCCAAATAAGAACTGCGAAGATACGTTTCATTTTTACGTCGGTGTTTTACAATGCTAAACTTAAGTATTATTTTTGAAAAATGGCAAGAGAATTACCCCGGCCCCCAAAAGAAGTAGACTTACATGTCGATACATTTCTCCAAAATATGGAGGATTATGATGCCGATGAATGCTTAACCGAGTCATTGGAACGCTTTCGAGAAATGTTGGACGCAGCCATCTATTGGGGATATACGGAGATACGATTCATTCACGGCAAAGGAAAGGGTGTCCTGCGACAAGCTGTCTATAAAGAATTGGCATACTATCAGAAAAGTGGTGCCATCGCTCGCTATCATCCATCTTATCACAATGAAGATGTGGTGGTTGTCGTAATAGGGCTATGAGAAATTTCTTTGGGTTGGTTGTCGGCCGACAACCAACCCAAAGAAAAAATTATTTGGCTGGGATAATTGTAATTTTTCTAAATTCTACACCTGTATGATCACCTTGTAAGTAAATCGGTCCAGGCTCACCTTCTTTGCTGTCCAATGCACCGCCCGTAATACCCGGTATCTCTTGGTTGCTGATAATGGTTTTTCCGTTGGACACAATGGTGACCATGCGTCCACGAAGGGTTATCTCGTAGCTATTCCATTTATTTGGCCCTAAAGTCGTCATTTCACTCGGGGAGAGGAAACCATATACTCCTCCGTAATAAAGTGATCCCGGATGCCGTTCCTTTGGAGAATCTTCTATTTGTACTTCATAACGACCTCTCAGATAAATCCCAGAATTGCCACCTTCGGCATAACGAAACTCCGCTAGCAATTTGAAGTCTTCAAATTTTTGTTCGGAAATGAGATTAGCACCAGCCTTCTGATTAATTAAGACACCATCTTTCACTATCCATTGGTTTTCACCCGATGAGGTGGTCCAACCCGTTAAATCTTTACCGTTGAACAATTCGATCGGCTCCCCCCACTGCACGTCGCCTGTACGCACCAAATAAGGAGCTCTAACACCTGTAAAATGGAATGTATTGCCTTTGTTAGTCGTAACCATCCCCTTGATTTCCTCGCCTGCCAATTCGCCCTGGATGGTAAAGACACCGTCTCCACCTTCCCACTGTGGCGGAATCTCAAAAGAAAACTTGCCATCCTGCAACTGAATATGTGAAATCGGCCGACTACTTCCCGCATCGGAAACAAATGATCCTACCAACGTACTAAAACCTGACAGTTTCACTTCCAACCAAGAGGGTACTTCTTTGCCTTCTTTATCCACTGTAATATCCCAACGGCCAATTAACCCTTCGGCTTCTTTCGGAATGGTCTGCGTGGCCGCATTGTGAATTTCTTCCTTTTGTTTTTCATCTGTAGCCGTATTGTTGCATGACGCTACGCCCATTGCCAATAGGCACATAAGCGTGCCATATCCTACATGTTTTTTGAACATACTTGTTATTTTAAAATGCAGCACTAAACAACATAAAAATCTTCCCACCCTTTTCGTGGCGGAGGGCCAACCAATAGTGATTGCGCAAATTTGTTATTCGTGACCTCCTTCTTAACCGGGTCAAATTCCAATTTGGTATTGAGTCGCTGTGCGATCACACCAAGGCAGAAAACCTGCGACAAAGGTCCAGAAATCGCAAAAGGTGACCGTGTTTTTTCCTCACCTTTACAGCCTTTCAAAAAATTAGCAAAATGATTGGATGGACTTTTTGGTACTTCGGGCAATTTATTCGCCATGTCCTTTGCCTTTTCCTCCGGAATAATACTAAGAGTACTGCCATGAGACGCCCCTTTGAAGGTCAAGTTTTTTCCATAAATAATCTTTCCAGGATTTAATTTGGCTGGCTCCAATGTCCCTGTGCTTGGTGGTGGAATATTGGGATCTAAACCCGACACACCATATCCTTCGGGGATAGGTGGCAGATTGTCCAACCCATCATACCATGTCACATCTATGGCAGGCATACCTTTCCGTTTCGGGAAATGAAAGCCTATCGTAGAAGAATAAGGAAAGAAAAAAGAGTTATGTCCTTCTAATTTTATGGCTTCGACGCGTGTAGGTAAGCCCATTTCCAAAAACTCATGGGCCGTATCCAAGATATGCGCCCCCCAATCGCCCAATGCGCCCATACCGAAATCATACCAACAACGCCATTGCCCATTAATGTAATCCTTGTTATAATAGTGGCCAATGGTATGCATTTGCCATAAATCCCAATCTAAGGTATCGGGAATATGTTCAGGATCGGGAAAGTTCTTCATGTTCACATCCCAGCCGTGCCAACGGCGCGCATTGTTCATGTGCGCATCAATCCGGGTAATGTCTTTGATAATACCTGCATCTTTCCATGCCTTAAATTGAAAATAGTTAGCGTCTGAATGGCCTTGGTTCCCCATTTGGGTTACCACTTTCGGAAACTTTACCGCCTTCTTCATCAACAATTCATTTTCCAGAAAGGTACGCGCCAATGGTTTCTCCACATACACATGCTTACCCAAATCCATGGCCATCATCGTAACCGGAAAATGAGAGAAATCAGGCACACCTATGCTGACAGCATCGATTTGATTGGCCATTTTGTCAAACATCTGACGGAAGTCCTGAAAACGGGGAACGTTCGGAAAATCTTTTAATATTCCCTGTGTATGGGGAGCGCCCATGTCCACATCGCATAGCGCCACGATATTGCAAAGCCCCGTTTTATAAAGTTCTCGAATAATCTCGGCTGCTCGGTTACCTATTCCTACACAGGCTAAGTTGACCCGTTCATTAGGTTTGGCTAATTTGACTCCTGCTACCGAAAACTGAGACAACGCCACAGCCGAGGTAGCCAAGATTGAATGTCTAAGAAAAGTTCGTCTAGATAATCCTTGTTTCATCTTAACATGAGCTTTAAAGGTTTAGAATTATTATCGAATATAAAATTTTTTCTTTAATTTCAGCAAAATAAATCTACAAACGTACATTATACATGAAAAAATCAACAAATAACAATCGACTTAAAGTCTTAGCTTTTAGTGTATTTGCAACCATCTTTACCCTTTCTTGTCATGCACAAAATAAAAAAGGGGGCAACTGGGAGAATCTTTTTGACGGGAAGTCGTTAGCGGGTTGGAAATCGGTGGGTGGCGATGCCCCTTATTCGGTGGAAGACGGCATGATCGTGGGCGTGATGACTAAGGGAACACCCAACTCTTTTCTCATTACAGAAAAAGAATATGGTGATTTTATCTTGGAGGTCGATGTAAAATTAGAAGGAACCGAGACCAACTCCGGTATCCAAACGCGCAGCCATTTAGATCTTAAAGCAAACAACGGAAAGGGAAGAGTTTACGGCAGACAGGTCGAAATTGATCCAACACCTCGTGCGTGGACCGGTGGCATCTACGATGAAGCACGAAGAGGCTGGTTATATACGTTAGACCTGAATGAAAGGGCAAAATCTGCTTTTAAGGCGGGTGAGTTCAACCGCATCCGCATTGAGGCCATTGGCAACGAAACCCGCACTTGGGTGAATGACATTCCTGTTGCAGCTGTTATCGACACCATCGATCCAACCGGATTCATCGGCCTACAGGTACACAGTATCCCGGATAAGCTACACGGACTAAAAGTCTATTTCAAAAACATCAAGATACAGACGCAAAACTTAATATCAAAACCTTTTCCGAAGGATGTTTATATCGTAAACCTTGCCCCAAACCAACTATCGGATGCAGAAAAAAAAGCCGGCTACGAGCTATTGTTCAATGGCAAGGATAGCAAAGGATGGAAAAGCGCACGTGGCGATAAATTCCCGGAAAAAGGATGGGTGATTAAAGATGGTGTGATTTCCGTATTACCTTCTGATGGTGGCGAATCCACAAATGGAGGTGATATCATCTCCAATGAGCAATTCAGCGCTTTCGACCTGTCCTTTGAATTCAAATTGACAGAGGGTGCCAATAGTGGTGTAAAATATTTTGTCACCTTGCAGGAAAAAACAGCAGGTTCGGCCATTGGTTTGGAATACCAGATTTTGGACGACGCCAAACATCCTGATGCAAAAATGGGTAGGGATGGCAACCGCACATTAGCTTCTTTGTATGATCTCATCACTTCCGACCGCAATCCCCGTCCTCGCCGTTCGGTCGGCGCATGGAACCGTGGTCGCATTGTGGTAACGCCCGATAATAAAGTAACGCACTATCTCAACGGCGAAAAAATGCTGGAGTATGTGCGGGGGTCACAAGAATACTTGGATTTAGTGGCCATCAGCAAATATAAGGATTGGGATAAATTTGGTCAGGCAACAAAAGGACATATCCTCCTTCAAGATCATGGCGATGCAGTCTCCTTCCGCAACATCAAAATCAAGAAACTATAATAAAAAAGCCAGCTCAACTGCTGGCTTTTTTGCTGAATCACGATATCAATCTAGATCAATTAACAGTATATTCCAACTTAGCGCAATTATCGCATTGTGCTGGTATTTGTGGTTCAAAATCCAATATATAGGAAGCCACAAATGTTTCATCTGAATTCCACTTCCTTAACAATAACCTCTGTCCTTGATAAGAGGCCGTCACCTCATATCTTCCTATCGGGAGGTCTTGTAGATTATGGCCATCGTTGGCTTTCCGTCTTAGTTCTGTTCCGGAGCTGCCATCCACCAGCAAACCGGTCGGCTTGAACACAAATTCTATCTTTGTCGCGTCGATATAGACACCGGGATAATTGTCTATTGTCACCAACCCACCATATTGCCCTGATAGTGGCGAAGGCATCTCACCGGTTAATTTCCATGTAAAATGACGCTCGGCCCCCTCTCCCCCAAAGCCGGAACTATTATCAGGATAGAGATAAAAAGAATAAAGCTTGCCGTTATATTCCACCCGATGTTGCGCAAAAGCATACCATGATCCATTGCGGACTTTCAATCGATATGCTCCTTTTTCGTCGGTCTTTGTCGACATATTGGAGTTGTAAAAAATACTATGGTCGGCAATAACCGTTACATCTTTCAACGGCATCCCCGCACTATTTTTTACCGTTCCGGACAGATAGCCTTCTCTCTCGCCATCGTGACGCTCCTTTGAACAACTTGACAGGCTGCAACTGCTGATGCAAATACAAACCAATAACATTTTAAGTTTCAACTGTATCATATTATTACACATTTGGATAAACAGCTCCAATGATACAACAGTACAAAAAATTAAGCATCGTTTTTTCGACCAATCCATCATCGGAATGACCAATCTGTTCTGGAAGCGGCAAATGATCTATTAATAACTTCTTTTTGTCACCATTTCTTTACGTTCCTTTGCGGTTCATATCGTTGACTACAAAAAGTTCACAATGTGGCACTGATTCCCTTTATCGTAAAAGATCATAACTTCCCAATCTGTTATCCATAGGAAAAATAGCAATATTCGTCGAAAGCCATGAGCGTTTAACGACAAAATCCCGTTATATAAGGCATACCTCCTCTATTTTTGAAAAAAATACGATAAGCACAATGAAAACATTTACAGGGAAAAGATTTGGCATCTGGCTACAGATCATGTTGATCGCTTTGCTATCGCTACAGGAGGCCAGCGCACAGTCTATTTTACAGAAAGTAACAAACAGGGCGGAACAATCTGCCACCGACAAGATCCTGCAAAAAACCGACAAAACAGTATCTAAGGGAATGGACGTCATCTTTGAATCTAATGCTCAAAAGCAGGTCCCTGAAGAAAGTAACAGGCAAGAGAACGTTCAGGAAAACATGAAACCACAACAAATACAAGCATTCAGCAAATATGATTTCGTGCCTGGTGACACTGTTGTTTACAGCAACGATTTTGCAACGGAATCTTTGGGAGAATTGCCTACAGGATGGAACAGCAACGGAAACAGTGTCGTGGTAAAGTTGGATGGCCAAGAAGCCCAGTGGTTTCGTTTATCCCAAAAAAGTACAAACTTTACAGACAACAAGGCTCAGTTCGGCCCTCATTTCACGGCAGAATTTGATCTGTTGCTACAACCGGAGTTTAAGGGTTGGGCACAACCATCCTTTAGTTTCGGCCTTTTGGCATCTGGCCATGAAGATCCGGCCAGTAATAAATTTTTGAACGACCCAAAAGGCAACAAATCCTTCTATATGGAAATATCGCCTCTTACCAATGGAATCAATGCCTTATTGGAAAGTTACCAAAAATACACACGCTATTTTCACTCGCCAGTAGCGTTCAATCCAGTTGGGAAGGGATGGTTTGGTCGTATTGTACACGTTGCCATCCAAGCTCAAAAAGAACGTCTGCGCGTTTGGATAGATGGCGAAAAACTATATGATATTCCCAAAGCCCTGCCTATAGAAGGGAGTTATAATCAACTGTTTTTTCAATTGGGCTCCAGTCCTTATGAAGACGAGCAAGTGGGGGTCTTTATCAGCAACATTAAAATTGCAAAGGGTCTGCCCGATTCACGCAACAAATTGCTTAACGAAGGTAGTTTCAGCACAACAGGTATCTTGTTTGATTCGGGAGCAGCCGTTATAAAACCAGAATCTATCGGTGTGTTAAAAGAAATAGCAACCATACTGAATCAACAGTCCGACCTGAAATTGCAAATCGTAGGACACACCGATGATGTAGGAAGCGAAACTGCGAATCAACAATTAAGCGAGCAAAGAGCCTTATCAGTAAAGAGCTTTTTGACGCAAAAGTTAGGCATCGCAACGGATCGGTTAACATGTCAAGGAAAGGGAGAGTCGGCTCCAGTTGCCGATAACAAGACTTCTCGGGGTAAAGCACAGAATCGACGCATTGAATTTATACGCATGTAATCACAAACAACTTGGAGATGTATCGATTTTTTTTGACCCATCTCCAGATATCAACATAAATAGACTCCTATGAATAAATATTTCATTTTCATCGTCATGTGTCTTGCCGGAGAGCCTTCTCCGGCGAAGACACAACTTGTTTTAGCTACCTACCATCACACAAACAATGATCGAGTAGCAAATCTACATCCGCTTGCCAAAGTTATTGGAAAGCAATTTAACATGCCCACACAGATAAACAGCTATTCTACCGAACAAGAACTCATTGCTGCCATACATAGAAATGAAGTTGATATTGCCTTTGTTAGCACATTTGGATATATGCTATTGGAAAATTCCAGCGAATCACCCATGACACCTCTCGTGAAATGGGACGGAATAGGAGTATCGCTTGGGCCTGTCTTAATAAGCAAATCATTTTCTAATGAAAAGCAACATGCGCTCAAAGTTACTTTTAAAAGACTGGCCACCAAAAAAAACAAGGTATTTAACGCTTTGAAAGAAAATTGGCCCGAAGCTATCCAAGCTAGGGGATTCACTGACATGGAAACAGACGGTTACAAACAACTTACGCAAGCCTTCGGTGTCAATGTACCCTGGTAATACAAAGGGGATATAAATATGAAATCGTGGTTATCCACAAATATTTATTCCCCCTCTTCTTAATTAAGGCCCTTTGTTTAGATGTGATTTATTCAAAAAATTTTGTCTAACATTTTTTAGCCTACCATCCAACATTCGGTGTTTTCTATAAGTATCCAATACCATCAAAACCAAAAGAAGCAGACACACCTAGTCGAAAGTTAGCCTTTGCTTGAAGATAAGGATTACCTGCCACCCAACCTTTAGTCTTCCCCCCTAACTCTCCCATGACATGCCATGTTTTATTCAATGAATAGGCCCCTTTCACCGATATCGAACCACCTGGATGAGCCTGTCTATCGTAAAAATCCTGCGGTTGCAACCACAGCATGAGCATCGGTTGCAAAAACAAGCATTTCTTTCCGTCAATGCGCACACCTGTTGGCTCACGTTCCACTTCGATACCCGGAAGCCATTGATAGCGGTTTCGATATGCATGTAAACCGACCATATATTGTTTTTTATGGTGATCGATAAAAAAATCAACTGTCAAATCATAGCCAAAAGAATGGAGATAATGCCTCATGGCAAAATTGAATGCCGTATGTTCGTTCCACCGGATGCGATTGATGCCCAACATAAAAGGTGAAACAAAATTGAGATATTGCAATCGTCCCATCTGTTCGAGATAACGATATTCTTCAGGGGTGAGATCTGTTGTTTTAACAGCACGGTCGATACCTACCCCACTTGGATGTTCGCCTCGTGCTTCATAAGGTTCGTCTGGGCGATGGAGATCATATACCCATGGTGTAAAATCCCAGCCCACAAAATCACGGTCAGCAATATGATAGCCGTATGCATTCATACTATCAATACTAGCATTGTAGTCTTTTTTCTTAAACTGGTTGACATAGTCTATGGCATGTTTCGTAAGCAAAATATTAAGTGCCACATTTGCATGTCGGGCTCGGTTATAAAAATTGTCGCGTTGCAATCCTCGTAACAATAGAAATTCACTCTCAATACCTGCAGCAAAACTTCGAACTAATTCCTGGGGAGCTTCTTTCTTCAACCGAATCAAATCCTCATCTTTCACTTGGCTTACCGAACCATTGGCAAACCCTCCATTGAAACGATTGTATGTCTCATCATATGACGAGATACCCCGAACCGTGAGGCCTGCTCGATGAAATTCTTCGTGCATCCATTGGGGCGATAGTACCACACCATAATAGGTAAACATATAGTCCACCAAACCCGAAGTAAGATTTGCCGCAATACGGTTGTACAGTTGCATTCGCTTGGTTTCAGGCGGAATAATTGCATGCCACAGGCGATTGTTTACATGGTAGTTGAAACGGTGGAGGCTTTGGGTTATCGCTAGTGCCTGTTGCATAGAGTAGCTATCAAACAGTTCGCCGGTCTGGACCGCATGATGCTGAAAAGGCAAATCCAACAAAGGCAGGTCCAACCGCAGGGGGTAATATGAAGTCGTATCCCTGGCCTGCACGTTCTTGGGCATCAAAAGAGCGACCATACCCCACACACAATAACGCCCAACCATAGCAAGACGCTCTACTTTTTTACATGTTTTTAAAAAAATTTGCATTTTAATTTAATTAAAGATGAGTCCAACTCTTGTTGGCATTAAAAGACAACGATATCTACAGATACCATTTTTCAGCTATCGGGATATAAATAGTGAACAGCCCCTCAAAAGATAGAGGAGCCGTTACACATGAAACAAAAAAATTATCTTTGCTATTTCTGACCACTTATATCTGGCAACTATATCCTATATTAAATTATCAGTTGCTTAATGGAACCCATATAATACCGTCCGATATTGACTTCACAGCCGTTTTTGAGAATCAAATACGTTTTTCCGGATTCCCTGCACAATTCCGTCACATAATCAAGGTTAACAATAAATGACCTATGTACTCGACAGAAACGAAGTGGATCAAGCCTTTCCTCAATGAAACTAATACCAAAAGAACTCAAATACTCTCCTGTGGTCGTGTAGATTAGACTATAGTCCCTAGCCGCTTTGATATAGATGATGTCTTCCACATTTATCTTTTTATAACTGGCACCATCTGCCACAAACAATGTAGGAGAATAAATAGCGGCATTCGCTTTGGTCAAATCGGGCGATTCATGCAGTACTGTACAGGATATCCGACGAAGCGTATTCTCAAAACGCTCTTTGCTATAAGGTTTCAACAAATAATCAAATGCCTGATTTTCGAAAGCCTCCACAGCAAAAGATTCGTTTTCAGCTGTAAAAACCACCAATGGATTGCAAACAATTTTACGGACCATCTCATTACTATTGGTTCGGTACAACTGCTCGTCTACAAAAAGCACATCTGGAGCCAATGTGTTGAGCGAGCGGATGGTCTCATAGCTGTTCGTACATTCACCCACAACCTGAAAACCATCTTGATTGCGTAGATAGTTACGGATAAGTTCTCTTCCCACTGGCTCACGGTCAGCTATTAAAACCGTCTTTGTCAAACTTTTCATTTCTTCCTAAATTTTGTTTCCATTGTAGCAGCTACAAAGCTACAGGCAAATCCAATAACAAAACAGCGTAGTACCGCCCATTTTACCTATTAAGTAGTACTACTGACCAGCAATAGAAATCGACGTGTCTTGGAAGTGTCACAAAACCCTATCGACGATAAGTATCGTTTATCGATCGTGCAGTTGTTCTGTAGAAATAATCCATAAAATCAAGATTCACACATTCTACTTTTGTAAGCACAAACGTATTGCTATGCGAAAACGATATATCTTCATTATTCTAAGCTGGGTCACACTTAGCTTATTGGCTACCTGCAAAAAGGACAAAACATTCTCCCAAAAAGAGGACGATGGCACCATTGTCTTAGGTCCGCCACAAATAAGGCCAAAGGGTGAACCCAAAGGCGAACCCGCTACCGCTATCATTGGAAAGGAAGGCGGTCAACTATCGTTTCAAAATGAGCTAACGTTAATCGTACCTCCCGGAGCAGTTGATGCAAACACCGAGTTTAAGATACAGTCCATACAAAACACATTGGATCCATCAATCGACCATAGCGGTTTCCGCTTATATCCAGAAGACATTCAGTTCCAAAAGCCTGTTTCCCTTCAATTCAATTTTCCCGAAGCTTCCCATACAGCGTTACAAATGCGTATGATCGCCACACAAGGAGAAAACGGTGTGTGGTATGGTGTACCTACATCCATTGGCAACGGCGTGTCACAGATCATCTCAACAACCACGCATTTCAGTGATTGGGCATGGTTCGACCAATTTACTTTAAGAAAGGATAAAAACACGGTCAGTATTGGACAGCAAGTAAAACTTAGCCTTATGGAAAAAGTGCTCGGCGAAATCATGCCTGCCAACGGCATTGACAACGTGCCACTGGCAGCATTGGACGTCATCGGAGCTGCTACCAAAAGTGTCAAAATCAGTAATTGGAAAATCATCAGTGGTCCAGGCACATTAGAGAGTAAAACCAATTCCAAAGGACTGTCCGGTGATGCGGTTTATACAGCACCCCAGATTATCAATACTCCTACGGATGTAGAGATTCAAGTCGAAGTGGATAGCAAAAATGGCTATATCCACGATCCCAAAGCTCCCAATAATCGACGAAAACTGGGGAAACTGGTACTCCTAACCAGTATTCGTTTAGAGCCCGACAATTTTTTGGCCGTTAAGGTTGGCAGTGTTTTACATGATTTCTCTTTGCAACCCCATGCCAGCATTGTAGGACAACAAATGACTCTTCATGGCCATAATGCCCTTGGTCAAAGAATTACTTTACAATGCAAGGCTTCGCAACCAGGGACTTATCAGGGCGGAACAGGACAGGGACAATCTGTTCTCTCATGGATGTATCCGCAGCCATCCGGAAACTTGCCGACCCTCTTCATTAACTCATACCGATCCTGTGCAACAGCAGAAGTCTTCCATAATGGGGTGGCCAAAATACAACAGGTTGAAGGCTATATTGCAGGACAGTTTACCGGTACGCTTTATTATAGCGACCAATCCTGCGGTTTCGCGGAACAGAAAGACGTGGAAGTGAATTTTAAAATAGCAAGGCTTTTGTAACAACAAACAAATGTCCTCACCTCCGTAGTGCTACGGATATAAAAATGACCGTAGTACTACGGAGAAATGGCCGAATGGGCTTAGCTAACTTTGCTCCCTGTCAGAAAAGTGTCATCATGAAAGTTCTCATTCTCCAGTTCTTTATTTTTTCATCTGTTGCCATCTCAGTAGGCGTGGCTGAACAAAGGTTAAATCCCGCAAAACGTTCCTCTCCGTTTGACGATCGGTATTGGCTAGTCGAATCAATCATCATCCATCCGGCCTTGGATCTCAATCGCGACGGAAAGCCCGAAACCGATTTATTAAAGCTGTTACCCACATGCGAACGAGACAATGTTGACCTATATCGAAAAGATGGCCTGATCATCACGGAATGGGGGACCTTAAACTGCGATGAGGACGAGGAAAACGGCATAGAAACAGGAATATGGAGCTTTGATCCGGATACCCAAACCCTAACGGTTGAAAAATATGATAGTCATGAGCCTATCATAGCAAAAGTCAGCACAACAACCGATAACCGTATAGAACTCCTTTCCACATACATAAGCGAAAAGGGTTTCCACACCATCAAAACCATCCTAAAAAGTCAAATAGTGAATTAATAAGCATATACATTATGAAAAATCCTGAACAACAAGTCTTAGGATGGGCCCAAAAATTGTGCTTATATCCCGGAACAAAGGTAAAGTTGGTAAATCCTCCTGATGAATACCTCCAGTTATTGAGGGATGCCTTTCTCCATGTACACATCATGCAGGGACGCCGGATAAAAAAAGACGTTATACATTGGTTCGTTTCCGATACCAACAGCTTTTCGCACAGTGCGGAAAATGTGCAGGGTGAATTAAAAAAAGATCATCCACTATGGCTTTTTATACCAAAGAGAACAACCAAGAGTCTAAACAAATGGACAACAACAGCCGTTCTTCACGGTTTGATATGTACGGATAGCTTTGTCTTGCTGGACGATTGGTATGCTCTAAAGTTCGTGTCCAAGTGTTCTTAATCGTGTGATAAGGAGAAGCAACACTTGGAAACAACTCTATAAGCACAACATATTCTTATCCAGAAATTTTATTTTCAGCATAGATTCACGACAGGTGAACAAAATTAATTGAAAACTATATACGTAAATACCTTATTTTTATGGTTTAAACATCATATAGTATATGACAAAATTGATCAATGCAAAGTAATTACTCGATGATTTTGTCCTTACAAAAAGCAGTAATGATTATAGAATATGACAAAAATCAAAAATAACATAAAGAACGTGTCATTGCGAGAAGGTACGACTAAACCTGATTGCAGTAGGCTGGAAATGACGAAAAACTTTTTTCTCATGCACCAAAACCGATAACACTTAAATTTTAAAAAGCTGTGAAATCAATAGTTTTCTTTTGGAATATTTCCTTTAAAAGTGCTTTGCTATGTATTGTTTTCCTGTGTGGTATTGCATCGAAAATGCAGGCCCAGCAATCGCTGTCTGATACTACCCTTGTTTATAAGATGATTGAAATCGGCGATCATAAATCGTCAATAGATCAGTTAGATTCCGCTGCATATTATTATAAAAAAGCAGGGCAATTGGCTACATCATTGGGTTTTTACAAGGGCTTTTTAGATTACACAGGCCATTACACCGCCCTACTTTATCGACAGGCGCGCTATCAAGAGGCTTTGGAACTATGTCAGAAGCAACTGCAGGTGGCGCAACAACAAAACAACCTACAAAAGGTAGCCAATGCTTACAATAATATGGCATTGCAATATCAGGCCCTGGGCGACATGAACAAGGCTGCACAAAACTTCATGACAGCATTGACCTTATCCTCTAAACTAGATGACAAGGTCAATCAGCGAAAATTCAACACTAATCTATCCTCGTTATTTTTTGATTTGGGTGATTATAAAAAAGCAGTACAGTATGCAAAAAATGGCTACGAATTGGCCGTATTGTCTGGTGACACATTGGAGGTGGGAAGAAGCCTGATCAATCTAATTAACGCCGAAACTCTAAACGGCGACTTCAAAGAAGCAGAAGCCCATGCCCTACAAGCACTGACCATTGGAACAAACTATAAAAAAAACAAAATCATTCTTTCCTCTTACATCAGCTTAGGGCATATTTTCATGTACCAAAAAGCCTTTCAAAAGAGTATTGAAGCTTTCCAGAAAGGCCTTACCTATATTGATGAGAACTATCAAGATTACGAGATACATCTTAGAATAGGCCTTGCAATGGTACACAATCAATTGGGAAACTACGATATAGCGAATACATATTACACCAAAAGCTTTCCATCCGCCGAGATACTTTTGCCAAGATCTGAGCTTTCCAAAACGCTACTGATCGGTACCGAAATCAAAGAAGGATTGGGGCAATTCAAGGAAGCTTTGGCTTTGCGAAAACGTTATCAAAGCCTTCACGATTCGCTGGTGAACGAAACTTCGCAACGCACCATACAAGAATTAGAAATCCAATATGAAACGGCTAGAAAAGAAGCTACTCTTGCTGAACATGAAGCCAAACTGGTCCAACAACAAAACGAATTGAATCGTCGGAATACATGGATTGTGCTCTCTGCACTTTTCATCCTATTTTTAGTTTCCGTATTGATTTTTATCATCAACATCAACAAACAAAAGGAACGTACAAATGCTTCGCAACAGCGCAATAAATTGTTGAGGGCCCAGCTTGACGGTGAAGAAGAAGAGCGATCTCGAACTGCACGGGAACTGCATGATGGTGTGGCCAGCCTCCTTTCTGCTGCTAAATTGCATTTAACTGCAATTGAAAACCAAGCGAAAGACCTCTTGGGAGCAAGAAACAGCCCCTTACGCCAACTGATAGAAGATGCGCTAAAAGAAGTGCGCAACATATCCCATAACTTGGCTGCTGAAGTGGTCATGGACGAGGGTATCGACCATGCTTTACGGGAATTTTGTGGTCGTATTTCATCCCATAAATTACAATTGGATTATTACCTTATCGGAAAAGTTCCGCATATTCCCAAGAGCGATGAATTGTTGATCTACCGAATTATACAAGAAGCCGTAACCAATATTGTGAAGCATGCGGATGCTACGGAAGCTATTGTGCAACTTCTGGCTGAAGAACATGCAATTAGCATCACAGTAGAAGATAACGGCAAGGGGTTTGAAGTGAAAAGTGGTATACACTCAGGGATAGGGCTGAAAAGTCTGGCATCGCGTGTAGGTATATTGAACGGATCTTACGAGATCAAATCTGCTCCCGGAAAAGGAACATCCATTTTTATTGAATTTGAGCTGAAAGCTATGTCGCAAAAACAACTCGAAAAAGTCGTTATGGAAGCATAGACATGACGTACTAGAATATTGATTGCATTTTGTTATGATTAAAATAGGAATAGTAGATGACCATGTATTGATACTAAATGGTTTGGAACGGATGCTTAACGGACAAGGCACTTGCGAAATTGTTTTTACAGCCTCGAGCAGGGCAACATTGCTCGAAAAGCTTCAACAAATAGTACCGGATGTGTTGTTGCTGGACATTGAGCTTCCAGATGCAAACGGCGCTGATATCTGCTCAGAATTACGTCGACAATATCCCATGCTCAAGATCATAGCACTGACCAATCACGATGAAATTATGTGGGTGCGCAAAATGATGCGTGGTGGCGCAAATGGTTATTTACTAAAAGGCACCGATTGCGAAAACCTAACTGCCGCCATTCAAACCGTGTGCAAGGGTGGCGAATTTTTAGATCGTGAGATCGAAAAAGCTATTCTACAACAAACCCTCTCTCATAGACGGCCAAGTGGGCAAGCAAAACTGACTAACCGCGAAAACGAAATACTGGCATTAATTGCCCAAGAACATTCTAATCAGCAGATTGCCGACAAACTCTTTTTAAGCATCCGAACGGTGGAAAGCCATCGCCACAGCCTTCATCAAAAATTACAGATCAAGACTACAGCCGGATTGGTCAAGGAGGCTATATTAAGAGGTCTTATCTAATCATGGCATGACGTAAGGCATAAGGGCCTGTGAAAAGGCAAGTCTTGTCACGCTGAGCGGAGTCGAAGCGCGACAAGACAAGCTGAAATGTGTCCTTCGACTACGTTTAGGAGGACATTTCAGGCTTTTTACACCTTCTTTAATTTCCCACTTTCTCGTAAGGCTTTTAAGGAAAGTCCGAAGATATATTTATTACAAATCAAACCACATTTTATCAGTATGTTTAGGCTGTGGGTTTGGGATATTTGGGTTCGCGGCAGTCTCCTCCGGCGATAATACCCATCTCCTTATCAGCGGTCCGGAAGTAGCGCCCGGAGGCACAGTTAATGCCGGAACCTCCTGTCCTTCCACACCAGAGCGCCTCCACTGTACAAATGCCTCGACTGGACGATCCATCAAGTCGATCCATTGTTGCAAATGTATTTCTCTCAACGGATTGCTTGCCGTGGTCAAATCCACCAGCGTATGCTCTACATAATCCGCTGTTGCCGCGACATCAGCTTCATAGAAAAGACAGGCTACTTTTACTGCTTCTTTAAACAGTTCATTTGCCTTATTCAAATCCTGCGAAACACCTAATCCCCTGACATAAGCCTCTGCTTGCAACAACAGGATCTCCTGATAAGACAAAATAATCGAAGGTGCATCGGGGCGATACAGATAAGAACTGATCAATGACGTTTCTTCATTTGCATTTTCCTCTGTTTCCACAGGAACATATGTGCCCAACGAACCCTGCTCGAAATAACGTGACATTCTCGGATCCTCGGCATCCATATAATTAAAAACATTTACATTGGCAAAAAACCATTGGTTTTGGCCATTTGTATACGTTTTTAACAATCTATACTTCGGATTTTCATTGTTTACCGTGGTATAGTACTTGTGAATCCAAGATTCATTTTGATTACTTATCATGGTTGTGTTTGCATGCAACAACTCCCCAATTTTAGCTTCCACGGTAGGGTCGGCATCAGCCATCACCATATAGGTCTTGAATTTAATGGAATTGGCCAATTTTTTCCATTTCGCCATATCGCCTTTATAATAAATATCGTAATCGGCTATTTTCAGTGGATTCGACTCGTCTATTTGTGCTATGGCCTCATCCAAAAGTGCAATAACGCCATTTAATACGTCTTTTTGCTTATCATACTTAGGGTAGGGATAGTTTTCCGGATCCCAGGCTTCAGCAAAAGGAACATCGCCATATAACGTAGTCACCTCATATACCAGTTGCGCCAACACAATCTTCGACTGCGCTGCCGCATTGTGGTTAACAGGATCGGCAGCTTCCGCTACTTTGATAGCTTGCTTCAGGTTATTGCCTGCCGTGCTGTAGTATACTTTCCAGGTATTGCCTATGGAATAAGAACTAATATTATAAAGGTTGGATTTTTCCCATCCGTAATCACCTCCGGATGCCATGTTTTGCGTCATTAACCCAATCGGTATCCAAGCGTCACCACTATTCTTGTTTGCATCCCAAGCCGTCACCGCATACCCAAACAAAAGCTTGGGTTCTACAGCTGTTGCAGTCAATGGACTCGTGTTAATATCTAAATATTTATTGCATGAAATATTCGCGCAAAAACATGCTCCGGCTAATATTCCATAAATGAATTTCATACTTATCTTATTCATGGTAGTATGTGTTAAAATGTCAAACGAACGTTAAATCCAAAAGAACGGGTGGACGGAATGCTGTTAAACTCTACGCCTTCACCTACTCCACCTGCTCCAAAAAAGTTTGATTCAGGATCGACATGGGGCACTTTGCTCTTGATAAGCCACAGGTTTCTGCCTTCAACGCCAATTTCCGCGGCTTTAAATGCTTTTTGACGGGTAATAATATTTTTCGGCAAGGTGTAGGCAACCCTGATCTCCCTTAATTTGATGTAAGAAGCATCGAACACATTCGCTTCTGTATTACCTCCTTTGTAGTTTTGAGACCAATAATGCTGATGGCTTTGAACAGCAACGTCATTTTGAACCCATCCATCTCCCTTATTTACCCATCCGTCTTCAATAATGACACGGCTTCTGTCGCCCCCTGTTTCAACAGCTAGACCACCTTGTCTCAGGTCTGACACCGTACCAGAGTAAAATACGCCCCCTTGACGAATGTCGACCAAACCACTTACTGAAAATGATTTATAGTGCAAATAGGTGTTCACGCCTAACATCCAATCCGGATAGATGTTTCCCAATTTTTGGTTGGCAATGGTTTTCCTCAAACCGCTGTCTTCGTCAATGATATACTTTCCGGTGGCTTCGTCACGTTCAAAAGCATTTCCATATAAACCGAAAGTTTCGCCTTTTACAGCTTTAATCTGCAAGTCGCTCCAACCGGACGCTAAGCTATATTGTTCCAGATTGTCAGCCAATTCTTCGACTACTTGCTTGTTTTTCGAAAAGTTAAAATCCATACCCCAAGTAAAGTTGTCTGTCTTTACCGGAATGACATCTAAACCGACTTCTACACCTTTATTGCGGACCAAACCGACATTGACCCATTTTGCGAAGTAACCGGTCGAGATGGCAACATCTATGGGTATCAATTGGTCCTTCGTGCCACTATTGTAGTAGTTGACATCCAATCCAACGCTCGACCCAAAGAATTTCAGCTCTGCACCTATTTCAAAAGAGTTTTGGCGCTGTGGCTTTAATTCAAAGTTGGGTAATATGCGAGGTCCTGTAAATGCTGTTGCAATATCCGAAAAAGGAAAAACAGTCGTTGCCGAACCTACGTATTGCATAAAGACAGTAGATACCGGATTATATTGATAATCCAGTTGATAAGGGGTCAAATCACTACCGACCTGAGCCCAACTTGCACGCAGCTTACCATGATCCAACCAAGATGGCAGAGCATCTTTCCAAGCATCCGTAAAGACAAACGAACCGCTTACGGACGGATAAAAATACGATCTGTTCTGCAAGGGCAAAGTGGAAGACCAGTCGTTTCTTCCCGTGATATTCAAGAATACATAATCATTGTACGCTATGCCCAAATCACCATAGATCCCAACAATCCTACGTTTTGAGAAACCCATGGTAGGGGTTTTGGAAGCCGCATTCGGATAGTTGTACAACTGATCAATAGTTAAATTGCTCGCATCAACGACGGTGTTTTCTGATTGCTTGTCATTGATATTATTACCCACGATCAAGCTAAACTTGAAATTATCCACTACATCATCTTGGATAAGTGTCAGCATAAAATCGTTGTTGATTTCCCGATAAAACAAATCCGTATTCACAAACTGTCCATTCATCGTACCGGCAGTACCTTTTCTGACGACACTTTGCCTTTTTTCTCTATAGATGTCACCACCCAAATTGTTGGAAATAGTGATCCAATCAGCAGGTTTGAAAGTCAAATTATACGTACCGAAGAAACGGTCGACCTTATTGCTGTTACGGTTATATTTCATGATCCAATAAGGATTGTTTCCATTCCTATCCGTACTCATGAAGATTTGTCCACCTGTAACAGGGTCTTCAAAGTTGTTCTTTAAGTCATGAATGTTCACTGTGCGAGGCAATCCATATATCGCAGCCGTAATAATGTTTAAGTTATTGGAACTTTGTGCAGGCCGACCATCTGCGTCTATACGGGAATACGTGCCCGAAAAACGAGATGACAGTTTATCGGAGAATTGCGTGCCCGTATTGACAGCAAAGTTGTATCTATTCAGTTTGGATTCAGGTATAATACCCGTTTCGTTTGTCGCTGTAACACCCAATCGATAATCTGACTTGTCCGTTCCGCCCGCAAAACCGATATTATTGATGTAAGAATGTCCCCTATTAAAGAAATCTTTTACATTGTCCGGATATGCCTGCAATTGGACATCTCTTCCCAAAAAGTCTTTTTCGGTTTGGCCTTCAATTTTTGGTCCCCAACCATTCGTGTATTTCAAGCTATACTCATACTTTTGTGTAGTGGTATTATAATTGCCTTGTGCATATTCATTTTGGAATTCCGGAAGAACCAAAGGGCTCTCACATCGAAATGAAGAATTAACCGTCACTGAACCTATAGCATTTCGAGCACCTTTTTTGGTGGTGACAATGATGGCACCGTCTTTTGCCCGAGAACCATAAAGTGCAGTTGCAGCGGCGCCTTTGAGTATGGACATCGATTCAATGTCATCTGCGCTCAAATCTCCTATCCGATTTCCGTAGTCAATATTTCTGGCTGTAGCACCTCCGGCAGACGTACCATCGCTCACGGGAGTTCCATCGATAACCCACAGCGGAGAAGAACCATCAAAAGAATTCACGCCCCTGATGACTACTTTACTGGATCCGCCAAGTGTTCCGGACTGTGATGTCACACGAACGCCGGGAGCTTTACCCGCCATCGCATTCATCACATTGGTCGCTCTGGCCTTTGTTAATTCATCCGATTTAATCAAAGAAGTACCATAACCTAAAGATTTCTCCGCTCTGGTGATACCCATTGCCGTCACCACCACTTCATCTAACATTTCCTCTTCATTCGCCAACTGTACATGAATAGTATATCGATTTCCTACAGCAATACGTTGACCAACATACCCAATGTAAGAAAAAGCCAATGTTGCCTCATTATTTGGTACAGTAACTAAATAGTTTCCTAAATTATCCGTTTGAGTGGTTGTCGATGTCCCGACCACGACGACAGAAACCCCACCTAACGGAGAACCATCAGCAACCGATGTCACTTTACCGCTGACTTGTCGGTTTTGCCCAAATGCTTGACCAAAGCAACATGCCAGTACAAAAAGAATACAGAATAATTTTTGTTGCATATTCATTTTCTGTTTAATTAATAAATTCCTCCTTAGTGAAAAGAAGTGATTAGGTTTATAAAAGAAATTGTTATCAATGGAAGTTCAGTTAAACTAATGGTGGCTATGCGCTCCTAAGGAGCCACAGCCTAACCATCAGCTCTCTACTCATTCTGATCTGGGTACTTCAAATTCAACCGTAACCGTAATAGATTCTTTATCACATTCGCTGACCATCTCATAGAGCTTCGCAGAAAACCCTCCTTTGATGCTATCCCCTTTCTTATCGCTCCACGTTGTAAAATTTACCGAACCACTCGATGACACGCCAGTCATCGTCGAACAATCATAATAACTGCTCCCCCAGGTTCTACCAGAATCCTTGAGGTCCACTACAGCAGTACCTTTCTCTAAGAGGCCAAAAGGATAGCTTCCCGGTTTCGCAGGGTCTCCCTTTGTGACGACTGCGATGGCAAGATCCAAACCGGAAGCTTCGTCCTCTCCAGATACCCCAAAACTAAAGTCGCCAAACTTGCCTGCTTGTACATTCTTTTTTAATGTGGTCGTTTGACCATTTATCGTGAGCTTTATCCAGCCACCATTCGGCACCAACGGGTTCCCCGAATCTTCAGAACAACCCAAACTCAGCCATATAATACTCAAGCAGATGAAGTACAAGCTGTAATTTTCAAATTTTCTTTTCATCTCATTTATATATTGTGTGTTATCTATCTTTTTTCCACAGCTCAACGGAAATACGGCAACAAAAGAAGACCGCTATCAAAAACATTCCTATATTTCCCCATAGGAAACCCAAGCCATAAGAGCTCAGTTGTCCTTCATTGAAGGAAAAGACACTGTAACATTCTATGCCACTGATCATTGCCAACGTTAGCAATATGGTCAACAATATTTTTTTTATCATTGCTATGGAATTTGCTTGCGGTGCACCCTCTATGGAAGGTTTCGCTGTTATTTCGTCACCGTAACGGTAGTTGGACTATAAATACCAAAGGTCACTGCAGATAAAAGACCGTTTATAAAACTATGCTCAATCTTGACGGCATAATTCTCTGTATCGCCTACCATCTCTTTTGTAGACACGCGAGAAACAGGAACCAAACCATATACCATGTAATGGTTCCATTTCTTTTCTTGTTGGTTTTTTTGTGGTCCTTTTCCCACCACTTCTGTATAGGAATAACAGGAAGTAAGCACAGCACATGCTAATGTGCCGAATGCCATCATGCGCACCATTTTTCTTTTCATATATATTCTTTGTTTAATTTTTTTTAATATTCCAAAAGTATATTCCATTTTTCCATCGAACGGACTGGATTAGACAAATCCCTCTAATGATCGACAAACACACTGAAGGATAGACAAATATTTTCTCGTATTTTTCTCTTAAACCAGATGAACACCCAGATTTTCACTTGCTCAATTTTATCAGTTCATTTTTACGCTCGAGAAATTGTAAAATTGTGCCATTTTTTGGGTAGGGCTAGAAATGCTTTTGGCACAAATACCAACTCTAGAGTTTTTGACAGAAAAGGTAGCGGGTGTGTTCCAAACTTTGGCGTTTCCGGCAAAAATGATAATGTATCTGTTCTAAACTCTAGCGTTTCAGGCAGAAATGGTCGCCTTCTTCTCCTAGACTCTAGTGTGTCGGGCGAAAACTGTAGTTTTCATTGGTCAGCTTGTGTTCGCCATGTATAACCGAATACGTTAATTTTAAACAAAATGAAACCACAGTTGTTCCTATAAGAGAGTTATATGTATAACAGCAACGCTGAGAGAGTGACTTAAAGTAGAAAAATTAAAAATATTTAGTTATGAAACATCAAATGAAGGTAGTAGCAACGTTATTTTTATCAATAATCATGTTTATGGCTTGCCAATCAGGCGGGAAAGACGAAACAACAACAGATGAGTCTACACCAGGACCAGTAAGTGACATGGACAAATCCAGGTATAATCTCAATGCAGCTGATGAGATACTGTATGGAACAACCGATACATTAAAAAAAGATTCATTGGAAGCAGTCGATAGTATGCAAAAAAGGGATTCACTATAAAGGCGAAAATCCTCTAAAGCGCAATTTCTAGACCCTTTATTTTATTATCCCTCTTTCCCTTGAGAAGGGGGAACGCCGACCAGTAGACTCACCGAAGGAAAACCGAGCGGAGTGAGACCGTCGAAAGTGATCAATGGTAAAAAGTAGAATGAATCCTTTTCATATATTGTCTGCTTCATCATGCCCTTCCCCATGACGATATAGTTTCCTTAACTTGATGTTGTTAATATAACATGAACTTGGGATAAGCATTCGTTTGACGAGATATGTCACCCCGATGGGGGGCTCATGGTGTAATTGCCTCCCTTAAACGATAATCATCAAACCACGACCATCGCCTGTGGCGAGGCACAGCGTGGTTATTTCTAAGTCCGTAGGACTGAAATGACGATAGAAAGATTTGCATTAAAAAAAAGCCACGTAGCGGTAACATAGATGGGTGCGTCTCTCTTGTCATGGATCGAACCCATATTACTACATCGATAAAGTACCTTTTTCATAAAACGAGATCAACGTTATAATTGCCGTTGACGGATAGTTTCATATATAACGATACCAGC
>JBEBRE010000006.1:0-48633 GCA_040394995.1 Sphingobacterium wenxiniae | reverse complement strand
GCACTGAGCTTGACGAAGTGCTCAGGATTACACTTCCGTTTTTTTTTGTCACGCTGAGCGGAGTCGAAACGCGATAAAAAAAATAAACATAAAATTTAAATAGGTTCTTAATTTATTTTTTTAATAGCCATGTACCTACCTACCGAAAGTGGAGAATATTCATATGTGTTTTTATGTCGGAAACATGAATATTTCCTACCTTCGTTTGATGGCAAAAACCAAATCGACATATTTCTGCCAAAGCTGTGGCTATGAGTCGCCAAAATGGCTGGGGCAATGTCCTTCGTGCAGGCAATGGAACACCTTTGTAGAAGAAGTGGTGGAGAAAGCAAATTCCAAGGTGCCCGAATGGCGTAGCTCAACAATACCACATGCCTCTAAGCGGACAAATAAAGCCGCCGTGATCCATGAGATTGTGTATCAAGATGAACAGCGGTTAGCTACACCGGATAAAGAATTTAACCGGGTATTAGGCGGTGGCATTGTGCCGGGGTCACTGGTCTTGATTGGAGGGGAGCCGGGCATTGGGAAATCAACTCTAATGTTGCAGTTGGCATTGAGCATTCCCCAAATCAAAACCTTGTATATTTCAGGTGAAGAAAGTGAACAGCAGATCAAGATGCGAGCAGAGCGTCTGGTGCAGAACTCCAAGGCAAATTGCTATATTTTGACCGAAACCTCAACACAGCACATTTTTAAGCAAATGGAGACGGTACAACCCGACATCGTGATTATTGACTCTATACAGACCCTGCATTCTGCACAAATAGAATCGGCACCAGGTTCTGTATCGCAAGTACGAGAGTGCACCGCAGAATTGCTACGCTTCGCCAAAGAAACCAGCACTCCTGTCTTTATCGTTGGACACATCACGAAAGACGGAGCTATTGCCGGTCCTAAGATATTGGAGCATATGGTGGATACCGTCTTGCAGTTTGAGGGCGACCGCCACCATGTGTACCGGATCTTGCGGGCGGTGAAAAACCGCTTCGGTTCTTCTTCCGAATTGGGTATTTATGAAATGCAGGGCTCAGGTTTGCGGGAAGTATCCAACCCATCCGAAATCATGCTTTCCCAACGCGAAGTTCCCGTCAGTGGCGTAGCCATCGCGGCTATGCTGGAGGGTATGCGACCATTGATGATCGAAGTGCAGGCTCTGGTCGGCAATTCAGCATTTGGCACATCGCAACGCACTTCAACGGGTTTCGACACCAAACGATTAAGCATGTTGCTCGCCGTGCTGGAAAAGCGGTTTGGTTTTCGGTTAAGTGCACAAGACGTATTCTTGAATATTGCCGGCGGATTGCGCGTAGAGGACCCAGCGGTGGATTTGGCTGTTATCGCTGCCATTATCTCCTCACAACAAGACATTCCGTTGCCGACACAGGTCACTTTTGCTGGAGAAGTAGGTCTCTCGGGCGAAATCCGTGCTGTAAATCGCATCGAACAACGTATTGCTGAGGCAACAAAACTAGGCTTTGAGGGCATTTTTATTTCCAAATACAACACCAAAGGTTTGGACTCGAAAAAATACGATATCGCTATCCGCCCCTTGACCACCCTGGAAGATCTGTTCAGTTCGTTGTTTGGGTAAGATTAGGAAAACAGCCTTTTCCACCATGATTTCTTAATCCCCACGTACCAAACACCGTTTTCTTCCTTTACCGAGAAGACATCGATATAATTTCCCTGGCCTGCATTGCCTTTTCCGGTTTGCAAATCAAATTTATGCCGATGAAAAGGGCACACAAGCTTTCCGTCCTCGCACCAACCCTGACTAAGGTCTGCACCGGCATGCGGACAATGGGACGAAGTAGCATATACCCAATTTCCCCGTCTAATCAGACAAATAGATTTTCCGCCCATTTGTACTTTGGAAATCTCCCCTTCCTTTTCAGGAACGACAACAGCATACCAGTCTATCTCATCCATATGCTAAAAGTAAGAAAAATTAAATCTCCAGAAATACATGTTTAAAAAGATCTCTTTCCAATTAATTTTTATTAACATTTGTCATCGATGAGTATAACCTAGCTTTACGCGCCTTTCTCCCATAAATATTTACGCTGACCAGAGGCACATACAGGAACGAAGCAGGGCACAATTTTTACGCGTATGTGTGAAGCTCCAAAAACTTCATGTATCTTTGAAGTAATGGAAAAGAAGATTTTTATTACGGGTGGTGCCGGATTTATCGGGTCACATGTCGTACGGGAATTTGTTCAAAAATATCCAACGTACCGCATCATCAATTTAGATAGCCTCACCTACGCTGGAAATCTGGAAAATTTAAAAGACATCGAGGATAGAGAGAACTATACCTTCGTAAAAATAGATATCCGAGAAGCTGATTTGGTTAGAGAAGTGTTCAGACAATACAAGCCAGATGGCGTCATCCATTTAGCCGCAGAATCGCATGTAGATCGCTCTATTTCACATCCTTCAGATTTCGTTATGACCAATGTCTTGGGAACGGTCAACCTATTGAATGCAGCCAAGGAAACCTGGGAAGAAAATTTTGATGGAAAGCGATTTCATCATATATCAACAGATGAAGTCTTTGGCTCCTTGGGCGATACCGGAATATTTACCGAAGAAACAGCTTACGATCCACATTCACCATACGCGGCCTCCAAAGCTTCCTCCGATCATTTTGTACGAGCCTACCACGACACTTATGGTCTTCCGATGGTGATCACAAACTGTTCCAACAACTACGGACCCAATCATTTTCCTGAGAAACTAATCCCGCTTTGCATCCACAATATCCTACACAATAAACCGTTGCCCATTTACGGAGACGGGAAGTACACCCGGGATTGGTTGTTTGTTGTCGACCACGCACGAGCTATCGATTTGGTCTTTCATCAAGGTAAAAACGGCGAATCGTACAATATCGGAGGCTTTAACGAATGGAAGAACATCGAACTGGTGACAGAGCTTTGTAAACAAATGGACGAAAAACTGGGTCATCCCGTTGGCACATCCGAAAAATTAATCACATTTGTCAAAGATCGTCCCGGACATGATCTGCGTTACGCTATAGATGCCACAAAGATTCAACAAGAACTTGGCTTTCACCCCTCTGTTACCTTTGAAGAGGGGCTCGCCATCACAATTGACTGGTTTCTAAACAATCAAGAATGGCTGGACCATGTCACCTCGGGCGATTATCAAAAATATTATGAAAACCAATATGGCAACAAGAGCTACAACTGACAATATATTTTCCATCAATTTCTAAACCATGAAACTTCTAGAAACAGCGCTTAAAGAATGCTATATTCTTGAACCGACGGTATATGAAGATCACCGAGGTTATTTTTTTGAAAGTTTTAATGAAGACACTTTCGAGAAGCTGACCGGACAGCGCGTACATTTTGTTCAAGACAATCAATCCTTTTCTACCCATGGGGTGCTTCGGGGCCTACATGCACAAAAAGGAGAACATGCGCAAGCAAAACTTATTCGGGTTCTACAAGGTCAGATCCGCGATGTGGTGGTCGATGCACGTCCTGATTCTGAAACATTCGGACAGCATATAGCCGTAGAACTTTCCGCTGAAAACAAGCTACAGTTCTTTGTGCCCAGAGGGTTCCTTCACGGTTTTGTGGTATTGTCCGAGACGGCTTCGATCAGCTACAAATGTGATAATCGTTATTACAAAGCGTCTGAATACGGTGTACGGTTCGACGACGACACTTTGGCAATAGACTGGGCACTTCCTCACGATACACTTGTGCTGTCAGATAAAGATCTAGCATTGCCTACGTTTAAAGAAATAGCAAACCGATTAACTGTTTAATCGGTAGGGGGCAACCTTATGATTCTATTTCCATCTAGAGCTGTAATTTTTGCACAACCAAATTGATGTTTCATTGCCATTAACATAAATTCACTAAATTGCACCATATGAGGATAGTGGTTACAGGCGCTAACGGACAGGTAGGCTCCGAGTTAAGAGCTCTTTTGCAAGACCAACAAATATATGAGTGCTATTTTCTGGATCGCAAACAATTGCCCTTGGACCAACTAGACATCATCCAAGATATCCTTGGAATGTATCAACCCGACGTGATTATCCATACAGCCGCCTACACCGCAGTGGACAAAGCCGAAACGGAAGCTGACAGAGCCGATCGGGTAAACCATCTTGCTTCCATCGAGATTGCACAGTACTGCCGTTTGCATGGTGTTAAACTAATAGCACTATCGACAGACTATGTTTTTGATGGGACATCCCGTCAACCTCTCCAAGAAAATGCAGAAGCCCAACCGTTGAATGTTTATGGACTAACCAAATGGAAAGGCGAACAGGCAATATTAAAATGGCTTCCCGAAAGTATTATTATTCGCACATCATGGGTATATTCCACGTATGGAAATAACTTTGTGAAAACCATGTTACGATTAATGTCCGACAAAGAAACAATCTCCGTGGTAAACGACCAAATCGGATCGCCTACGTACGCACATGATTTGGCCCAAGCTATTATCCACATTCTCAATTCGCAGAAGTGGGTACCCGGTATTTACCATTATTCCAACGAAGGTGAAATTTCCTGGCACGATTTTGCCTTGGCAATACGAGAAATTAAAGGAATGAAATGCAGCGTTATCCCTATCTCTACTTCATCCTATCCTACCCTCGCCAAACGCCCTATGTATTCCCTTTTGGATAAATATAAAATTAAAAATGTCTATAATATAGCAGTACCCCATTGGAAAGAAAGCTTAAAACGGATGCTCGAAAATGAATAAAAATTATGGCCTAGATTAAAATAGGAGTCGCTATTGCAATTCCATGTCAAATAAGTCCGCAATATGACCTTTTAATCTTGCCTTTACCTCTTCCATATCCATTTTCCTGCCGAGTTCGCGTTCGAGCGACGTGACATCCTTATCATCTATACCGCAGGGAATAATATGCCCAAAATAGTTTAAATCGGCATTGACATTGAACGCAAAACCGTGCATGGTCACCCAGCGAGATGCACGTACCCCCATAGCACATATTTTACGTGCTTTTTCATTATCCGCATCCAGCCATACGCCGGTATAACCTTCGTATCGGCCTGATGCAATATCGTAATCCGCACAAGTACGGATAATAGCCTCTTCTAATGTTCGGAGATATAGATGAATATCGGTAAAGAAATTATCTAAATCCAAAATAGGGTAGCCCACAATCTGCCCGGGACCATGATAGGTAATATCCCCACCACGATTAATCTTATAAAATGTGGCTTTTTTTTCTTTTAAACCTTTATCGTCCAACAGCAGGTATTCCGCATGCCCGCTTTTGCCCAAGGTGTAAACATGGGGATGTTCTGTAAAAATTAAGTAATTGGGTGTTGCTGTCTGCGTATTTTGTATACGATTCTCGTGTTTCACAGCCAAAGTTCTGGCAAAGATCTCCTCTTGTCTATCCCAAGCTTCTTGATAGTCCACCAATCCCCAGTCAACAAATTCTACTTTTTTATTTTGCATTTGATATGATCTTCTCTAAACCTGATTTCGACATCATAAGATGAAAGTATAGAGTTTATGCAAATTTAAACATTTCACTTGGGAAACGTCTTACATCAGGTTTTAATCTGCCATTCCAACGAATGCTCTTTTAATCATGTTTTCAAACTCGGCACACTGATTAAAGAGGATTCGTTGTTGAATTGGAATATAAAACAACGGAAATATATTTTTGATTTCGGGAGGCAGGCGTTGAAAATCCTTTTCAGTGGTTACGATTATTTTGTCTGTAGAGGCTATATCGACAAAAGAAGCTTTCATCTGTGCTATATCCGCTACGGAGAAGGTGTGGTGATCTCCATAGGTCAGATGTTTAATAGATTTCACCTTAGGATGCAGATAGGAAACCAAAGGTGTTGGATTAGCTATTCCGGTAACCAACAGCACATTATAATCTTTTAACGTCTCCGTCCTACATGTCTGGCCAAAATCGTTGATCAGATCATGATAAGTTATTTCTGCATAGAAAATCGGGGCATGACTATACTTTTGTAACTTTGCTTGGATATCGAACCTGATTTTTGAGTCTAGATTATATGGGCATTTGGTGACGACAATAACATTGGCTCTATGGCTTTCATATAGGGAATCCCTGAAATTTCCCGTGGGTAAAGGTAACACAGGCTTTCGCAATGAGTGAAAATCAAAAAGCAATATGGAAAAGCTTGGTCGGAGTTTTCGATGTTGAAAAGCATCATCCAATAAAATGGCATCGTGTTGATCCTGTATATTTTCAATACCCGTACAGCGATCCTCGCACACAGCCACCGTATAGTCCGAAAATTTTCGCTTTATCTGTAAAGGCTCATCTCCCACTTCATCCGAACTGGACGTTGTTTCTACATACCGAAATCCTTTGGTTTTTCGGCCGTATCCCCGGCTCAAAACGGCTACACGACATGAAGTGTGTACTATTCGCAGCAGGTACTCGACCATGGGGCTTTTTCCTGTCCCACCAACGGCAAGATTGCCTACAACGATAACAGGCAAATTGAAGGATTTACTTTTGAGTACTTCGAAATCGTATAGACGATTTCGAAGCCAAACCACTGTGGCGTATAATAAGGAAAAAGGTAATAATATCCATCGCAGGACGGCTATCATGGTCTCTTGATTAACTTAATACCGACATCGGACACACCCTTCAACGGATTTTCCCGCATGTTTTGCTCAATCCCGAAATGATATATTCCGGTGTCGGGAAAGGCAAAGTTTTTTTTCACTAAAATCTCGTTTTCAAACAAGTTCCCTGCACCCTTTCCTGTCCACCTCCCGTCCAATTCAGCTAATTTCATTTCATGCCGAAAAGCTGTATCCTTCAATCGAGGCCCTTTTTCGTGTACCAATAAAAAGAGATTGGCATACTGATAACCCGATGTGTGCCGGAGATGTACAAAAACGTCGTATCGGGCGTCCCGGTCTGGAATATGTACAGCAAAACTGGGAATATGTTCATATGCCCAATTTCTGTTCGGGATAGACTTGTTCTCCTCATAAAATGCTTGTTGTTGGCAAGAGAAGGCCAGCAACACACTTGTTAAAAGGGCAAATCCAATCTTTCTCATGATAAATTAGGCCTCTCCCTTATTGTTTTCCGACGATTTATTTCGATTTCTATTTCTATTATTCTTGTTGAACCGCTTTTTAGGTCGGCCGTCATTGCTCTCTTTTTCAACCTCGTTTTTCGCCTCCTGTCCTCTTTCCTTCAATTGAGGTTTTGGAGTCTCTGCAGCTTTGGCCACCGCAGACTGTTCCTTTTTCGACTTAGCCTTTTTGCGTTTTTTCTTCTTGTTTTTATCGTCCAAGCGTGTCAAAGAGTCTTGTCCAACGACATTTTCATAATCGTACGAAATCGGCTTTATCACTTCTTCGTGCGGATCTTTTGGAGCTGAAAGTTCTTGTGGTTTTTTGCCGCTCTTATTCATTTCAGCAAATTCCTTGACTTTCCATGCTTCCAACGGAATCCAATTTTCAGCACCCGGATATGAATACCACATGATCTTCTTGAAGATATCGGTCTTTTGCAGAAACGCCACTCCGCTCTCTGTCTCTATGCGCTCTACATTATTCGGAATATCCTTCAACGCATCCATGTAGCTGTCCAACTCATAGTTAAGACAGCATTTCAGCTTGCCACATTGGCCGGCAAGCTTTAGAGTGTTCAAGGAAAGATTCTGATAACGCGCGGCAGAAGTAGAGACGGTTTTAAAATCAGTAAGCCATGTAGAACAACACAGTTCACGGCCACAGGAGCCAATACCTCCTAAGCGACTTGCTTCTTGGCGCATGCCAATCTGCCGCATCTCGATACGGATGCGGAACGCCTCGGCCATTCGCTTAATAAGTTCCCGGAAATCCACACGTCCGTCAGCCGTATAATAAAACGTGGCTTTGGTTTTATCGCCTTGGTAATCGACGTCCGATATTTTCATGGACAGCCCCAGTTCCAAGGCGAGGTTCCGCGCTCGGTGCATAGTCTCCCACTCCAAATCTTTTGCTGCATTGTATTTTTGTACATCGGCTTCGTTCGCCTTGCGATAGATTTTTTTGTTTACCGATTCGGGACTTATACTATTTTTCTTCAATTGCAGGCGAACCAGTTCTCCCGTCAATGAAACATGTCCAATATCGTAACCTCCAGTCGAAGGTTCGACGGCAACCATTTCACCCATTTCGAGATAAAGGTTATCCGAATTGATATAGTAATCCTTACGGGATCCCTTGAAACGAACCTCGACTATATTGAACGGTTTATAGTTTGAAGGCAAATCCATATCGGACAGCCAATCGTATACATCTAATTTATTACATCCGCTTGTCATGCAAGAGCCATTGTTCTGGCATCCTGCAGGGGTGCTTCCAACGGTACTGCTACCGCAACCACCTCCGGACGAGCAACTGCCACATCCCATATTTTCCTTTCTATATATATTGAGTCCCTTGCGGGAACGTTTGATACTTAAATAATAAAACCAATTGCAAAGATAAATCTAAAAATAATATTTTGGGATTCGCATTTCTTTCTACTTTATAATACGTTTTTTCCATCAGGTCTATGGCGACTTCCAATTGTTCCAATTGAAATATTTCACTACATTTTTTAACAAAATCAAGCTCTGAACCCTGTAAAAGCACCAAATGCGACAAACCCTGTTGTGTCAGCATGATCTGACGCAACATATTTAGGGCATAAAGTAAGAAATTTTTCTGACTTTCCCTTCCCAATTTCGGAAAATCCTCTTCGCAAACCCTAATGATATTTAATCCCGAATCGGTTACGATAAATCGAAACCAGCTAATCAGTAATTCAAAATAAGCGTTTGATTCATCTGTGATAAGATATAGTGCAGTCTGTATATTGCCGTCGGAAATAAAGGATATCTCGTTTGCCTTATCTGCTGACACGTGCTTTTCATTGATTAAATACTGCTTGATATCTGCATAGGAGAACTTCGGAATCTTCAAAAGCTGTGTTCGGGAGATAATAGTGTTCAGGATTTTGTCTTGATTTTCTGAAACCAATAAAAACACAGTCTTGGCAGGAGGCTCTTCAATCAGCTTGAGCAACGCATTGCCCTCTTTGTCAAGATACTCCGGCAACCACATGATAAGCACTTTATATTCGGCTTCGAACGCTTTCAGACTGAGTTTTTTGATAATGTCGTGCGCTTCTTTGATATTGATGTTAGCCTGTTTATTACCGCCGTCCAATTGATGTCGCCAATAGTCGAACCCCATATAGGGATTGCTTAAAAACGCATGCCGCCATTCTTCCAAATAGTCAGCAGCGACTTCTCCCCTTTCTTTGGTGGCAAAGAAAGGATAGGAAAAATGTAAATCCGGATGAATTAGTTTTTGATATCTACGGCAAGAACCACATTCCCCACAGCTGTCGTTCTCCTGCTTTTGTTCACAGTTGATATACTGCGCATATGCAACTGCCAAAGCCAAACCACCCGACCCTTCAGGCCCTAAGAAAAGCTGTGCATGGCTTACTCGGTTGTCTTTGACCGTCTGCACTAAGTGCTCTTTTATCTGCTGATGACCGATGATATCCTTAAACCGCATACTTAATTTATACAAATGTACTAATTATTACTCGCGATAAGAATTATCACGAATGGAGTTTATAAAATGTAGATTCTTTTATGTATTATTGCATATAAAATCTATAAAATTCAGGTAATGAGATTTATTGTATCTACATCAATTTTATTAAAACAATTACAGTCCATAAGTGGTGCTTCAAGTAGCAGCACCGTGCTTCCAATTTTAGAAAACTTCTTGTTCGAGATTAAGGACAACCTGTTGACAATTTCTGCAACAGATTTGCAGACAAGCATGGTCACTTCCTTACCAATAGAAGCAAAAGAAGAGGGCCGAGTTGCTATGCCGTCAAAAATTTTGATTGAAACATTGAAAACGCTTCCTGACCAACCGGTCGCATTTTCCGTAGATACAAATACTTTGGCGATTGAAATCAGTGCCGGCGACGGAAAATATAAACTGAGTGGTGAAAACGCTGATGACTTTCCTAAAATTCCAGTTGTAGATAATGTTTCTACCGTGAATATGCCTGCATCAGTTCTTTCAGAGGCGATTAACAAAACCATTTTTGCCGTGAGCAACGACGACCTCCGCCCAGCAATGTCCGGCGTGTTGGTTCAGTTGGCAGAACAGTCGGTAACTTTTGTTTCCACTGATGCACATAAGCTGGTGCGTTATCGCCGAACTGATATATCTTCGGAAAAACCAACCTCGTTTATTTTACCCAAAAAAGCTTTAGCCTTGTTGAAATCGTCACTTCCGACGGATGAAACAATAGTTTCTATCGAGTACAACAACACCAATGCCTTTTTTCAGTTTGGAAATATCAACTTAATCTGCCGTCTGATTGACGAACGGTATCCAGACTATGAGGCCGTTATTCCCCAAGTAAACCCAAATAAATTAACGGTGGATAGGTTGTTGTTCCTAAACACATTGCGTCGTGTGGTGATATTTGCCAATAAAACCACTCACCAAGTACGTTTGAAGATTTCGGGCAGCGAGCTGCATATTTCTGCAGAAGACCTGGATTTCTCCAATGAGGCGCACGAACGTCTGAGCTGTCAATTTGAGGGCCAAGATATGGAAATCGGATTTAATGCAAAATTTCTTGTGGAAATGTTAAATAACCTCGATGCAGCTGAAGTAGTTATTGAGATGAGTTCTCCGAACAGAGCGGGACTATTGATCCCTGCGGTTAAAGAAGACCATGAAGATATCTTGATGTTAGTGATGCCGGTTATGTTGAATAATATCTAAAAGCATTGCCTTGGAGCTCGTATATTCTCTTATAGATTTCATCCTGCATATTGACAAGCATTTGGTTGAAATTGTAAACGATTATCAAACATGGACGTATCTCATCCTGTTTTTGATTATCTTCGTCGAAACAGGCGTGGTTGTGATGCCCTTTTTGCCCGGAGATTCGTTGCTGTTTGCCGCTGGGATGTTGGCAGCCCAACCCAATGAACTGAATATTTGGATCATGGTTGTGCTCTTATTGATTGCTGCAATTGCCGGAGATTCGCTCAATTATTCCATCGGAAGAAGATTCGGCATGCAGGTCACCCGATTTAAGCTCTTTGGTAAACAGGTAGTCAAACATGAACAAATAGAAAAAACACATGCTTTTTACGAAAAATATGGTAGTAAAACCATTGTTATTGCCCGTTTCGTACCCATTGTAAGGACATTAGCTCCTTTTGTTGGCGGTATCGGAAGAATGCATTATGGAACATTCTTAACCTATAACATTGTCGGCGGTTTCCTATGGGTAGTGGGTATTACCTTGGCTGGATACTTTTTGGGAAACATTCCCATCATAAGGGACAACTTTTCGAAAGTGGTATTGCTGATTATCTTTCTTTCTGTTCTTCCGATTATTTTTGAAGTAGTAAAAGAAAAATGGAATAAGAAAAATACGTAGGCATTAAACATTGGGCGACTAAAGAAGTCTATCCTTGAAACATGGGATATATGCGTGCGTTCTTATTACTCGTATTTATATTACAGATACTCTCTCTTCAAGCTCAAAAAAAACAAATCCATATCGACAAAGACGAGGCTAAGCAAGCTTATCAGTACCTCAATGCTTTTCGGCAGGAACCTCAAAAATTCATGAAAGTGTTAGGTGTGCGTTTTGATGCTTCCAAAGTTTCCAAAGTACAGCTTCGATGGAATGACGAATTAGCAAAAGCCGCGGAATTTAGAGCTTATGACATGGCCAATCGAAACTATTTTGACCATATCACACCTGAAGGTATCGGTCCAAACTATTACATACATAAGGCAGGTTATTCTCTAAACAAGGATTGGATAAAGAAATTAAGTGCTAATAATTTTGAATCCATCGCAGCAAACCACTCCTCTGCGGTGGACGGCATCAAAGCATTTATTATCGGAAAAGGCTCACCGAATTATGGACATAGAAAGCATGTGTTAGGCTTGGATACATGGAACGGATCATTGTACGACATTGGCATTGGTTTTGTCCGTGTCCCATCCGGCGCTCGGTACAAAACCTATTTAAGCGTCATCATTGCTAAGCATGATTGGTAAGACAGTGTTATAAAGTATCCAAAAATTTCAGAAATTCCGGTATACCATTCACTTTGCTAGCAGCAGAGATGGATAGCTGCTTTGCTTGGCTATCGTCAGCTTCATCTCAAATCCGTCGATAGCTACTCCATCTTTTTTATCGCAGGCGAATAGCACGGCGATTAGCGGAAATAAAAGGAATTGTATTTTTCTTTTCATAATTTTTAAGTTTTATGAATAAAACGTGAGAACAACGCATTTCGTTACAAAAATTATCCTTCACGTCAAAAATTGGCTATCTTTAAATACCATTTGTGAACAGAAAGGATCTTATATGTTGAAGCTCCACGTAAAAAATGAAACAGGTAGATTACGGGCCGTGATATTGGGTATAGCCAACCAAAATGGTCCTACTCCAACGGCTGAGGAAGCATATGATCCCAAGTCGCTCGAGCATATTTTAGCAGGAACTTATCCAATAGAATCGGACATGATTTATGAAATGAACGGCTTTTTGGAGATTCTGGAGCGTTACGGAGTAAAAGTCTATCGACCTCAATTGCTCGAAGGGGTGAATCAGATTTTTTCCCGGGATATTGGGTTTGTCATCGACGACAATTTCATAAAGGCCAATATCCTTCCTGATCGAGCTGACGAGTGGCAGGCCATTGCATATATCGTGGAACAAGTGGAAGATATTCATCTTATTGAGGCGCCGGAAAACATCCACATGGAAGGAGGCGATGTTATTCTATGGAACGATTATATCTTTGTCGGCACCTACAAAGGAAACGATTATGCAACCCTCAATACAGCTCGAACGAACATGAACGGCGTAAACTTTCTGAAAGATATTTTTCCAAACAAAAAAGTAAAGGAATTTGACTTGATAAAATCCATGACCAATCCTCGCGCTAATGCGTTGCATTTAGACTGTTGCTTTCAGCCAGTCGGAAAAGACAAAGCCATCATCTTTGAAGGTGGTTTTCGCGACCACAACGATTATATTTACCTGTTAAAGCTATTTGGAAAAGAAAATCTATTCCAAATTACAGCAGACGAGATGTATGAAATGTTCAGTAATGTGTTTTCCATTTCGGAAAACGTGGTCGTGAGTGAGAAAAAATTCGATCGTCTGAACAGATGGCTACGGGAAAATGGGTTTCAGGTAGAGGAGATTCCTTATCATGAGATTGGAAAACAAGAAGGGCTATTTCGATGCTCTACACTTCCCTTATATCGAGACTAGGTATGGAACAGACGACCGATACAATATTGCTTGTCAGGCCACATCGTTTTAGAAAAAACGAGCAAACGGCTGTAAATAATTATTTTCAGGAGGATTCTTCTTTGGAAAACATCAATGCTTCGGCCTTGCGTGAGTTTGATAATTTTATAAGGTTATTGAACCAGCATAAAGTCAATGTTTTTGTAGTTCAGGATGATGGGCGGAACGATACACCGGACAGCATTTTTCCCAATAATTGTATTTCTTTTCATAAGCGGACAGTCGTGTTATACCCCATGTTTGCCGAAAACCGCCGCTTGGAAAGGCAATTGAATATCTTACAACATTTGGAGCAGTGGGGACTGACATTTGACGACGTGGTAGATTATACGCGGTACGAAGACGAAGGCCGTTTTCTGGAAGGTACAGGTTCCCTTGTGTTAGATCGCAAGCACCGTATGGCCTACTGTTCATTATCTCCTCGTGCAGAAGCGGGCTTGGTGCATGAATTTTGTTTGGATTTAGGCTTTACACCGTTTCTCTTTGAGGCGACGCAGACGGTTGGCGATATACGCTTGCCCATATACCATACCAATGTGATGATGTCCATCGGTTCGCGTTTTGCCGTTGTGTGCTTGGAAAGTCTTGATAATTTGTATTACCAAGATCTATTAGTCAATCAGTTACAACAAGCAGGAAAACAAATCATTGCTATCTCAGAGGAACAAATGCATCATTTTGCCGGAAACATACTTGAAATAAAGTCTACAGATGGTCAGCCTCTAATTGTGATGAGTAGCCAAGCATATAATGCATTCACGCAACAGCAGCTTTCCAAGCTGTCAACATATGGGGAAGTCCTGCATGCACCTTTGGATACAATTGAAACCTGTGGAGGTGGAAGTGCCCGGTGTATGATTGCTGAAGTGTTTTATTGAGCGCAAGAAACAAGGATAAAAGAACAAAGGCAATAACTTAAAAATTCCCTAAAATATCATCTTGAGCGCTTGCCAGCAAGAGACAAAGGGCGCCATGTTTTTGACTGAGCCTATACTGGGCGTAATCAACGTACTCAACACCACAAAGCCATGCGACCCCGGCAATCTGCCCTGAAAGCATTTGGGGAGAGGGAGTATCCAAGAAACTTCATGGTTTTACAAATATTCACTTGCTATGCAATAGTTCACGCCGAACACGACTCAGGCTTTCAGGCGTAATACCTAAGTAAGAAGCTATCATCCATTGGGGTACACGCAATAGCAAGCCCGGATACATCTCCATAAAAGAAAGATACCGCTCCTTTGCTGTCATGGCCAACAGGGAATTTATGCGTTTTTGCTGGATATAGATATTTCGTTGTAGCGAGCTTTCCAAAAAACAGGCAAATTCTGTACTTAAAGCAGAGGCCTTCTCCATAAATTCAGGCTGAATAAAGACGACAACCGATGGTTCAATAGCCTTAATATAAAAATCTGAGGGTTTGTTGAAATAATGGCTGGCACGATCGGACACAATCCAGTTTTCCGGTGCAAATTGGAGAATGTGCTCACCTCCCTTTTCGTCAAGTGAAAAAGATTGCAATAATCCCGACTCTACAAAAAAAGCATATCGGCTAAGTTCTCCGGCTCTTAGCAAATAGGTGTTATGAGGAACTGTCTTAAATGCAAAATAAGACTGGAGTTCCTCAAATTGTATATCCGACAAACCTGCCTTCTCTGCATAATATCTATAAAAATGGCTTGCTTTCCAATCAATAATAGGCGTTTCCATTTAATACAATATGGTGAATTTGAAATCCAACGGGTTAAAATACTTTTCCAGATCCTTGATCAAATCATCTCCGTGTTTAATATAGAGAGAAGCAAAGTTCTCGGTACGCTCCTGCAGACCGCCTCCAGGAAACAATCGCTCTTTTACACGTTCGATCTGTATCAGCGCCTCCTGATGATTATGCTTGTCGGCTTTCAACAGCTTTTTTTCCAAATTGTTGATGGCTTTTTTCAATCGCGCTTTTACGGCATCGGTACTCGGCCCCAAACTGGGATCGATTTTATGGGCACGTAACTTAATTTTCCCAAAAATCGCGTTAAATTCCATCCATTCATCTTTTAGGTTTAAGCGATGCGTAGTATGTCTTCTGACGTAATCACTTTTCAATAGTTCGGTTTCCCTAAAAATGCTCTTGAAAGTCAAGTCCAACCGAAAAATTTTACCCGCCGTTTGATCGTCCGTAATCATGGCTGAGTTTCGGGGCACCAAAATTGGAAAAGGTATGTGATACTGGTCAAAATTAGCCTTCAATTGCAACCAATATACGATTTCTGCTCCGCCACCAATATAGGCAAGATTTGGCAGGATGAGCTCTTCATACAGCGGTCGCATGACCACATTTGGGCTAAACCTTTCCGGATGGCTAACGATTTCCTTTTTAAGCTCGTCTTCGGTAAAATAGATATTTTGGTGAAGCACTTCAAAACGGCCATCTTCCGTACGGATAATCCGCTCCCGGAAATCATTGGTCAAATAGAAAAAATTAATTTCGCGAGCGTGTACTTGTGGCTGATAACCCAATTCTCCCAATTTTTTTGAGGTTTCGTCAATGGTCCGAAAGCTGTTTTCGCTCAGGATATCTTGTTGAATATAGGGAGCAAAAACTTCCTTGAAGGCTTTGCGATCGGCATCGATAATAACCAACCCATATTCTTTGAACAGTGCATTGACCATCATTCGGGTAGCGTCGGCCAATGACCGCTCTTCCAAATAGGCCTTTTCTACGATCTTAGTCAACCTCTCCGCATTAGCAGAAATGCCAAAGGTATTGCAGTACTGTTTGACCGTTTCGATGATATCTGCTGTCGACATTCTACCAGTCGCTGCTATTTTGGGCGTATCCCAAATGATTTTCTTACCGAACACCCTTGTATGGTTAATTTCCTCAAAATCGTGGTCTTCAGTAGCCATCCAATACACGGGAACAAATCCACAGTCCGGATACTGATCTTTCAAATCCTTTGCCAATCGTATGGCCGAAACAATTTTAAAGATAAAGTAGAGTGGGCCAGTAAAGATGTTGAGCTGGTGGCCTGTGGTGATGGTGTAGACATTTTGATCCAAAAGGAGACGGATGTTTTGAGCAACAAGCGGAGATTCGTGCAACAGGTCGCCATACTGTTCTTGCAACTGGGTAACCAAAAGCTCGCGATGGGCGAAATCCTTCTTTTGAGCGATTTGATTTTTAAAAGCTTCCTTAGTAGGTGCGTTGCCGTAAAAGGGTTTTAGTGTTTCATTGCCCGCTAGATAGTCCAATAAAGGTTTTGAGAAACTCCCCGTATCACTGTAATCGATATATGTTGCTTTCATCTAACTCTCTTCGTGTCGTCTTGTAATGTCTACTGATTGGGCAGACAATTTACATATTTTTGCGATAAGGTTTGACGGGCAATGAAATTATAGCGAATGTTTGACAATAAAAAACTTTTCGAATCAACAAAAGAGCTTGTAAAGGAAACTAATTTCCCACTGTTTGCATGATCGGATGAAAGGTATACTCCTTCTTGGCCGGATCGTACTGTATATTCACAGTTACCTTTTTGTTCATTTCAACAGGAAAATCCCCTTTTGCCAATTGATTATCCGGATGGGCTTTGTGAAATAGTTGCAGTTGAACAGCCGTCGTGGAAAAGTATATAAATTCGTTTACTGGGATATTACGGATCAGCGAGTCACCAAACATGTGGACACGATAATCAGACGGATTAGCTCCTACAAGCGTCCAACGTACCATAGGCATCTGGTTGAACTGTCCATTTCCGGGTGATGCATCGTGCGTAATTTGCACGCTGTCTTTATCAAATACCATCAAGGTATAATAATTGTGCTCCTGTATCCGAATCGTGTCTTCATAATTTCCCAACGAAAACTTACGCGTTCCGGCTGCAATAAGTTCGTATTTGGAGGTCTGTCTTGCCAACGCAAGATTAAAACGATTTACACCATCGAAAACAATCTCTGGAGGCAAAGAAGTTTGAGTGGAAACATTGACAACAGAAAGAAAACCATTGTCTTCCACAGGATCGATAATAGGTTCAGAATTATTATCCTTACAGGCCACAAAAGACAACACTGCCAAAAAGATTACCAAAAACTTACTGTACACAGCAAAAAAAGATGTATGCATGATATACATATATTATTACAGGCCAATGTATAAAGTTAACTTTATCTAGCTATAAAACAAAATACAACCAAATAATTATCGGACGACTGTACCGTATAAATCAAAATCTTCGGCTCTTGTTACCTGCACATTCACAAAATCACCAATGCGTGCATAGTTAGTTTTGGCATCCAACACCACCTCGTTATCCACTTCCGGTGAATCGTATTCCGTTCGCCCGATAAAGGAATCGCCTTCTATCCGGTCTACCAGCACTTTATAGACATTGCCTACCTTGCTTTGGTTGATCCCATACGAAATCCCTTGTTGCATCTCCATGATTACCTCTACACGTTGTTCTTTAACTTCCTCTGGCACATCATCTTCCAACGTATGGGCATGGGTTTTCTCTTCGTGCGAATACGTAAAACACCCCAAGCGGTCAAAACGCGTCTCTTCCACCCATTCCAGCATTTCGTTGAAATCCTGTTCTGTCTCTCCTGGATACCCACATATCAAGGTGGTACGCAAGGCGATGTTGGGTACTTTGTCCCGAATTTGCTTTACGAGATCTATTTGTTTTTGTTTGGTTGTGCCACGCCTCATGGATTGCAACATCGGATCAGAAATATGTTGCAAAGGCATATCTAAATAGTTACAGATATTGCTACGCTCGTTCATGGCATCCAAGATATCCATCGGAAAGCCTGACGGGTATGCATACTGTAAACGAATCCATTCGATGCCATCCACATCAGAAAGATGCCTCAACAGATCAGACAGATTGCGCTTCCCGTAAATGTCCAAGCCATAGTAAGTTAGGTCCTGAGCAATCAAGATAAGCTCTTTCGTACCGTTGGAGGCCAAGAACCGAGCCTCTTTGACCAACTCGTCAATAGATTTGGAGACGTGCTTACCACGCATCAGCGGGATGGCACAAAAGGAACAAGGACGATTGCACCCTTCTGCAATCTTAAAATAAGCGAAGTGTGATGGTGTGGTCAATAAGCGTTCGCCCAAAAGTTCGTGCCGATAATCCGCGCCTATCGTTGATAAAAGCTCCGGTAGATCATTGGTACCGAAGTAGGCATCAACATTAGATATTTCGGCCTGCAAATCGGGTTTATAACGTTCCGAAAGGCAACCTGTGACGATTACTTTATTGATTTTGCCTTGCTCTTTGAGCGCTGAAAACTGCAAAATCGTATCAATGGATTCTTGCTTGGCATTATCGATAAACCCGCAAGTATTGATAACCACGATATCATTGGCTTGGATGTTGGAGGCTTCGTGGACCACCTCCATCTGATTCCCCTTCAATTGCCCCATTAACACTTCTGAGTCATGGATGTTTTTGGAGCAACCCAACGTTACAACGTTAACACGAGGCTTGCCTACCTGAGTGGTAACCTTTATAGTTCTTGTTCTCATGTATATAATATTGAGCAGAGCGAGTACTGCATATAGAGTTTTTGTTGCTCACTGCTCCTTTTTATTTAAATAGGCTATCTACAAAATCTTTTTTATTAAACAATTGCAGATCGCCGATTTTCTCTCCTACACCAATATATTTCACAGGGATTTTAAACTGGTCGGAAATTCCAATAACCACACCTCCCTTAGCCGTACCGTCTAATTTGGTAAGCGCAAGTGCATTGACATCGGTCGCTTGCGTAAACTGGGTGGCTTGCTCAATAGCATTCTGGCCAGTAGAGGCATCTAAAACCAGCAAGATTTCATGTGGTGCATGGGGAACGACCTTCTGCATGACGTTTTTGATCTTTGTCAATTCATTCATCAAGCCCACTTTATTGTGCAGGCGACCGGCTGTATCAATAATGGCCACATCATCTCCGTTGGATACGGCTGATTTGACCGTATCGTATGCTACAGAGGCAGGATCCGATCCCATTGCCTGTGCAACGACACGAACACCTACACGCTCTCCCCACAACTTAATCTGATCTACCGCTGCCGCTCTAAATGTATCTGCCGCTCCCAGTACAACTTTATTGCCTGCTTCTTTAAGTTGATGGGCGAGCTTTCCGATAGTGGTTGTTTTGCCGACACCATTGACACCCACCACCATAATCACATAGGGTTTGTAGTTGCCATATTCAAAGTTTTCAAAATCATTGCTGTTGTTCTCGGCCAACAGGGCTTGGATCTCCTCTTTCAGTAATCTGTTGAGATCGTCTGTGCCGACATACTTATCCCGGGCCACGCGTTTCTCTATACGGTCAATGATCTTTAAAGTTGTCGTTACACCGACATCTGATGTTACCAATATCTCTTCCAAATCGTCCAAAACCTCATCGTCAATGGTCGATTTGCCAACCACTACTTTGGTAATCTTCGAGAAAAATCCTTCTTTTGTTCTCTCCAATCCCTTATCCAAAGCCTCTTGCGATTCGGCTGTTTCTTGCTTTTTCTTAAAAAAATCGAATAATCCCATATTGAGAAGTTAAAAAGTAAGAAGTCAGAAATAACAGTTGTTCTTATTCTTTGCTCCTTTATCCTTGTTCTGAAAATTCAAATATACTAAAAAAGCCCTTTCGGTAGATACCGAAACGGCTTTTGTATTTTAAAAAAGGAATGCTCCCTATTTGCTTATTTGGAGGCTGCGGCTACAACTTCTTTTACTTTATCGTTGTGAACCATGCTTTCTTTAAATGTATAAGCGCCAGTTTTTGCAGATTTAGTTGTGATAACGATTTTTGTAAACTCCTTACCACCTCCTTTTTGTAACGATGCAACTGCTTTCTTTGCCATTGTCTTATATTTTTAAACGGGCTTCAAAAACCCTAAAGTTAATTATTATTTAATTTCTTTGTGAACAGTTACTTTTCTCAACACCGGATTGAACTTTTTCAACTCCAAGCGCTCAGTTGTGTTTTTCTTGTTCTTTGTGGTGATATAACGAGACATTCCCGGAAGACCACTTTCTTTGTGCTCGGTACACTCTAAGATTACTTGTACTCTATTTCCTTTTTTAGCCATTGTATTACTGTATTATAATCCGCCAAGGGCGGACAGATTGCTTGAATATTTTAAGATAACAGGCGGTAACGATTAAATAGATCCTTTTTTGACAAATTTATTGATTACAGCTGTAATACCGTTTTTGTTGATTGTTCTGATTGCTGCAGCAGAAACCTTCAATGTAATCCAAGTATCTTCTTCTGGAATGTAGAAACGCTTTGTCTGCAAATTAGGATAAAATCTACGTTTAGTCTTAACGTTTGAATGGGAAACGTAGTTGCCTTTTAATGCCTTCTTGCCTGTTAAATCACAAATTCTTGACATGATATTTGATTTTTAATGTTGTCTGTTCTATTTCACTCTTTTCACAAAGAGTTTGCAAATATCCATAATTCATTTTGGAATTGCAAGGAAAGAAAAGAAAATTTTGAAAATTTAAAGGGTGAAACGCTCAGAACGACAAACATAATGTTTTCTATCATTCAGAAGCCTATTATTTTTTCAAATAGTTTTCCGTCATGAACAAGTGCCATCAAAAAATGACAACCCATCTTTACGCACCTTCTTATACCACATCTACACCCAAAGGCCTATGCGGTTTTCTTCTTTTTCTTCCAAAAGGTAAATCCAACGGCTCCAACCAATCCAAGTGCCAAAACGATGGAGGCGATCAAGGAAATCGTTTCGCTGATACGCATGGATTCGGGAGCAAAAACAAATTTTATAGTGTGGTTACCTCCCGGCACCTGCAATGCCCTCAAAATATAGTTCGCTCGAATAATCGGCACTTCCTGATCGTCAATATACGCTTTCCATCCTTTGTCGTAATAGACTTCGGAGAACACTGCAAATGCATCATTAGGAGACGTAGATTCATACACCAACGTATCTGGATGATAAGACACCAACTTGATCGACGCATTGTCCGGAGCACCCAAACGCGTCGCGTTCAATGTGTTTTTAAATTCCTCATGCACAAACGCTTCTTTCTTCGGATCAAAACTGCTGATGGCTTGCATTTCCTGGGCATTGTCCTTGACAAATGTCACCCGATTGACAAACCAAGCATTACCAGATGCCGTGCTTCTACGTTTAATTTGTTCCGCTCCATTTTGTGGATTTTGCGTGATCAAGTAACGGACATTGAACATGTCCAGCACGTCCTCGTTGATCGCTCCATTAAATTGATGTTCCAACAATTCTTGGAAACGCATCAGTTTTGCGGCATGGTAACCTCCAAAATTTTTGTGGAAATAAGAAGCTGCCGTCGCATCAGAAAACGGGTTTGTTGTCAAATCCAGCACCCGATAGCTCAAATCCTTGTCCAGACGAATCAATTGATCGACTTCTCTTTCTGCAATACGGGATCGGTTGGCCTTGACATCTGAAAACGAATCGTTATTTAAATACCGCTTATCCACGGCCCATAGGTCAGCCAGGGTGACAATACCTAGCAAAACAACAAAGACTGTTGCACTGGATTTCTTTTTTATATAGAACCACACCAAGCCAAATGTCAAGGCCACAATAAACAAGGAGCGATAGGCATCCTTTGTCGCCAAGGCCGAGCGATCTTTAACCAATGCTCGAGAAAGCTCATTTGTCATATTCTTGTCACCACGAAACAGTTGTTGCTCTATCTGCGACATAAACTCTTGGGGCTTGGAAGGCTTAAAGTCTAAAAACAGGCTCGGCATCAAGGCAATCAATAAACATAGGCCTCCGACACCAAAAAAAGTATACAAGACCTTTTTATCGAGCTTTGGAATCTCGTTACCGCGCGTCAGGATTTCGTTCACGCAAAGGATAGCCAATAACGGCATCAAAATCGCCGGAATGACCATGGCAGCTTCGACGGCCCGAAACTTATTATACATCGGAAAATAGTCAAAAAACAGGTCCGAAATTAACGGAAAGTGACGGCCAAACGCCAAAAACATCAACAACACCGTCGCACTCAATATCCACCATTTGATCCGGTCCTTTACGACTATAAGCCCCAATATAAACAAGAATACCACTCCTGCCCCAAAGTACCAAGGGCCGGAAGTAAACATCTTTTCGCCCCAATAAGTAGGCACGCGGTTGGCCAGCTGCGCTGCCTCACCGTGTGGCATGCCAAGAGCAACTAAATATTTAGCTACCTCGGATTTTTCATCCAATATACCACCCGAACGACCTCCGTAGGCATTCGGAATGAGCAACGTCAGGTTTTCACCAATACCCTGGCTCCATTCGTAAGCATATTGCTTGTCTAATCCTGCAGTCTTCCCTCCCTCTTCTACTTTCACAATATTAGCTTTCCCGCGGATAGTAAGCTTACTATATTCATATGTCGGGAACAGCACAGAAGCGTTTACGGCTATTGCCACAGTTAGTGCGACGATCTGTAGAGCCGATGCCTGCAAGAAGCCTTTTAGTTGTTTATCCTTAATGGCGTAGTATAAAGCAAACCCCACGTATACCAACATGGCTATGAAGAGGTAGTAGGTCATCTGCACGTGGTTTGCTCGTATTTCTAACGCCATAAAAAGCGCAAGTAAAACTGGCGCCCATATCCTGTTCCCTCGATAGCACATCAGAACGGCCCCGATAATAAAAGGAAGATACGCTATCGCATACGCACGGTTGAGATGCCCAGCTTCGATATAGATAAAATTATACGAGGTGAATGCCAACGCAATCGCACCAACGGCCGCAAGCCAGGGCTTCAATCGTAAAACGGAGAATAGAAAATAACCTCCCAAAAGGTATAAAAGCACAATATCTGTCGGTACAGGAAATACAGCCCGTATCCCTTTTCCAATGTACGATGTGATATTATTGGCATGCTCATACCAAATCTGGTAGGTAGGCATACCCCCAAACATCGAATTGGTCCACATCGGCGCATGTCCGTCCCGAGCTTTATAATCAAAAAGCTCTTTTTGGCTCCCTTCTGCTTGGATGACATCGTGTTGCGTCAGTGTCTTGCCACCAAAAATCGGTGAAAAATAAAAGAACACCAATACCAAAAAGATGCCGATAATGATGAGATGCGTTGAATTTTCCTTAAACCACTTTTTCATGAAAACAAAATATAAGGCTACGTTATAAGTGCCAAAAATATAGAAATGTTTTAAATTATCCGTATAAAATATGGTGTTTAGGAAGTTTTTCGTTGTATGATGTCTCCTATGTTTGTAGCAAATGTAGGAGACACCTTCCAAAGCTATACGTTCTCCTGTATCAGGCGTTTAATATTGGAAAGTTCTCCAAACAGCACCAAAAAATCATTCTCTTCCAACATGGTTTCCGAACCGGCGATACCGGATGCCTCCTGTCGTTTTACCGTCTTGCCGTCCACTTGGCTTTCATAGCTTTTGACCGTTGTCAATACAATAACCTTATACTTGTTCGTAAGGTTAGCATCTTTCAAGCTCATGCCCACATATTTGCCCGGCACCCGCGTTTCAATGATGCTGTATCGATCCGAAACCTTGAACGAATCAATGATATCAACATTATCTAAACGCAAGGCTAACCGCTCAGCGGCTTCTTCCTCTGGCATAATGTATTCATCAATCTGCATGGCCTCCAATACGTTTTTTTGCAACTCGGAAACCACCCGACCAATAATTCTTTTAACCTTCAATTGTTTGAGCAAAGCCGTTGTTAACAAAGAAGCGCCTTCATCTTCACCAATGGCCACAATAACCGCATCAGCATCCCGCAACGGCAAGGAAGTTACCGCTTCCTTATCAGTAGTATCCATGCAGACCGTATGCGTTATCTTATCTTTGAGCTGTTCCACAATAGTTAGGCTCTTATCAGCCGCGATAACCTCATGCCCTTGTTCGGTCAGATGTATCGCCAGCGATTTTCCAAAATGCCCTAATCCCAATACAATATATTTCATGATTTAAAACAAAATCTTTTCCGTTGGATAAATATAGCTTTTGTTTTTAGTGTTTTTCACAAAAGCGACCAGCAATGTCAATGGCCCTACTCGGCCAACGAACATGGTAAAAATAACAATCAGCTTTCCATTGGCCGAAAGGGAAGGCGTTATGCCCAAGCTCAGCCCACAGGTACTGTACGCCGACACTGTTTCAAAGAGCAGTTCCTCCAGCTTCTTGTCTGCATCCGAAAAGTTCAACAGGATAAAACTAAACGTTATAGTCAGCACCGAAAGCAAAATAATAGCAAAAGCCTTGTTAACCGATTCGGTGGCAATCTTCCTTTTATAGATCTCGATGGACTCCTTACCCCTTGCCAAAGCAAAAATATTCAAAATTGCCAGGGCAACTGTTGTTACTTTCACCCCCCCTCCCGTTGACCCAGGTGATGCTCCTATCCACATCAACGTTATAAACATAATTACTGTCGGTCCTGCCAAGAAATTAAGATTTGCACTGTTAAAACCAGCTGAACGTGAAGAGTTCGCCATAAAGAAAGAGGTAATCCATTCACCGACCACGGAAGAATCTTCTGTTAGGGTATGCCGTTGTTCCAGCACAAAGTAAGACACCGTAGCCAAAACTAATACAATGGCATTGCATAGTAAGATAAACCGGGTATTAAAGCTAAATGAACGGGCTTTATGGACATAAGGTCTTCTGAAAATTAAAGTGTTCACCAACGCCTTCAATTTTTGCTGGGCATAAGTATAAAAATTGTATACTGTGCCAAAGCCCAAGCCACCCAGTATAAAAATACTGGCCAAGCACATTTGAAAACCATAATTAAAGCGATAAGCCTCATGATGTATCCCTTCGGGCAAGATGGAAAACCCAGAGTTGCAAAAAGCCGATATGGCATGAAATGCTGAAAAGAAAATCCGATCGCCCACCGATTCAAATTGCTGTGAATCAAGGGACATAAAGATAAATATGCCACCAATAAACTCGAACAAGAGCGTAATAAAAATAATCGTCAACAGTGTGGAAATAACGGAATTAAGCTTGTTTTCGCCAAGGATTTCACCAAACATCAGTTGGTTTTTATACGAAAAACCGCCCGAGAAAAAATAACCAAAAAACCCCGTAAACGTCATGATGCCTAACCCCCCAATCTGAACCAATATCATAATAATAGATTGGCCGAAGACTGAAAAATTCGTTGAAATGTCCGTGACTGTCAGTCCTGTAATACAAACGGCACTGGCCGCCATAAAAAGTGCGTCCACAAAACTAAGTGGTGCCACCAAGGTCGTTCGGGGCAACATCAGCAATATCGTGCCAAGCAAAATGAGGGCAAGAAAGCTTATGACAAAAAGGATGGTGGGGTTGAAATAAAAATTATCGAAAAACAGGCTGTTGCGCGAAAGCTCGGACAGAAATACCAAAGCAATTCCGAGATAAGCCCACTCCATCTTCGAGAAATAAGCAACACCGTTGACCCGAGAGAACGCGATAACCAAAAAATAACCCATCAACACCAATCCCGAAATATGCGAGACATTGATTTTCCGTGCCGCGATAATCGCCATGCCCGTGCGTACTATCCCTAACACAAATAGAAAATAAAACATTCCAATGACGGTGTCGTGAGTTATTTCCGCTGTTTCCCGGTCTGTAATATAACCGATATGGGCAATGGTCATTAAGGCACAGACCATACTCACATAAAACATGATTCGGTCTACCAGCTTGTTCCTATATTTAATCAGAAATTTGAAAAAACTAACAATGGCCCTCATTCGCCTATAAACTTACAATTTTCTTTTTCCTTCAATGCGATTCTTATACTTCATTCCCTATTTTTTCTTCTTTTTATCTTCTTCCTTTTCTTTATCATCCTTCTTAAATAGTCCTCTGACAAATCCTTTTGTGCGCTCGACAGCACCTTTCGTGCTCTCCAATGTATTTTTTGCAGATGCAGCCTGCCCCATCAGACGTGCTTCCCGTTCAGGGCTGATGCCTGCGGTCTGTTTGATGCCATCTAATAAAGATTGCCATAAATTCTTAAAAAAAGTATGTTCTGCGTCCCGTGGATGGTTGACTTTTCCAACATGATAGATCTCGTTTGCATCCGGATTACTGTCATTAATAATCAATTGATTCACAAGGAAAGAAATGACTTTCTTGGCCGATTTTTCCTCGCCTTTCCCCGGTTCATTCAATAAGTTTATTTTCAGATTATTGTAGTCAAATCTAAAATCGCCTGTGGTTCTGTAATCTGTGCCACTCATGTTAAACCGCACACCTTTAATATTTCCGGAGGCAATTTCGACATTAAGGAGCGGTTGCAATATCTTGTTAAAGGCTTTTGCATTCATGCTTCCCACACTCCCACTGTATGAGTGGGTGCCATTAGTACTCAGCATGTCAAATGCAAATTTGGCCTGCAAGTTGCCACTGTTCATGATTTTTGCCCGAAGGTCGGCCTTCAAATATTTGTCTGAAGCCAAAGCCAACGAATCATTGGTCACGTTCGTCAGCACGCCACTGGTACCGTCAAACGTAATAAAGCCATCCCGACCATATTTAGCACTCATTTCCCCATATTCCACATCAATGTTATCGACAAATACAGAATCAAGATGGATAAGACTTTTCACGTGCTGCAATTTTTGATGTGGTGCTTGACCAATTTGATTGGAAGGTTTCTTCGGATAACGTTTATCACCGTATAACTTGGCATGCCCGTTTTTTAGCTGCACCCTCTTCGCCAACACCTGCTGGTCATCGACAAGCCTTCGGAAATCAAGTTGTTCCATACGTAATGTATCAAAATGCAAATCTACCATGGTCTTGTTTTCGCCTAGCTGTTTAAAATAAGCTGTTTTATTCATTTTAGGCTTATAATCCACATTGGTAAGCAAAATATTCTGCTCCTCAGTATTTATTTTAAGTCCATCAAATGTGGCCAGATAAAAGCCATCCGAAAGCTCATATGTAAACCTTGGCACATCAATTTCGATAAGCTTGGTATAAAAAAAACGGGTGGTATCCTGCAAAGAAGTTTCATCGATAAGTACGTCACGCACCTTTATTTTGATATCCTTCAACACGATATCCGACGACTTGCCTTCCAATACCGTAGTATATTTGAACGAGATATTATCGACATTAATGTCGCGAACATCCACTGAAGTCAAGACATCGCGAATGCTCTCATAGAAAGTCTTGTTAGGTCGGACGGCAACCGTATCATTGTAAGCATGATATTTATGGATAAGGTGTATGTCCGGGTTTTCAAAGCCAACGGTTTTGATGCTCAGCTTTCGGTTGCTGATGATATCCAGAATACCAAACCGCCGTATCTTCAAAGACGCTAACTTTATATGATACAGATTGTCCGAGGCCAATTTAGCCTCTTCCATCGCCTTATACACATTCGTATCAGGTTTGAGGACGGCATTTTTTAATGTCAAATTGCCTAAAGCCAGGTTGAGGTCCAAATCATCGTATGTCAACTGGTATAAACTGTCAGTGGAATTTTTGACCACTTCGCGTAGCTTTTCTTCGATGATGGGTTTCCAATTATGCGAAAAATACCAAGTCGCACCCAATAATAAGAGGATAATAGTTGCCAATATCCCTAAAATCCATTTCCAAAGAGGTTTCATATGCGTGTATTCTTACCTTCTCCAAATAAACAACCCTTAAAGATATAAGTTTGTAGCAATATGTCAATTAATTGCGGTTGTTTTGATTACGATAGATGCTCAAATAGCTATCGTAACGGGAAGATTCTATATCGCCGTTCTCCACTGCCTCGATGATGACACAGCCCGGCTCATTGACATGCCTGCAGTTGTGAAAACGGCACTGGTTCAATCGCATCCGCATCTCTGGAAAGAAATGGGAAAGTTCTTCCGGTTCAATATCCACAATGCCCAACTCTCTTATTCCCGGCGTATCAATCAACTTACCGCCAAAAGACAAGTCAATCATTTCGGCAAAAGTAGTCGTATGCTTTCCTTTGTCCGACCAATCTGAGATTTCTCCGGTTTTAAGTTTCACATTCGGCTCGATAGCATTAATTAGCGTAGATTTTCCGACGCCTGAATGCCCCGAAACCAATGTGATTTTATTTTGCAACAGAGCCTTAATCTGTGCGATATTCGTACCATCGAGGGCGGAAACTTTGTAACAAGGATAACCTATCTGCTCATATATAGCCGTATATTCTTGCAAGATGTCCAACCCCTCTTCAGAAAACAAATCCAATTTGTTAAAAATTAACACTGCCGGAATGTCGTAGGCCTCTGCCGTCACCAAAAAACGATCGATGAATCCTAAAGATGTGGGCGGCGAGGCCAACGTTACCACTAATATGGCTTGGTCTAGATTGGCACCTATAATTTGAGCCTGCTTGGAAAGGTTAACGGATCGACGGATAATATAATTTTTACGGGGCTCCAAATGGGTAATCACCGCACTCTCTTGCTCAGGTTCCATTTCATATTCTACCCAATCGCCTACAGCTACCGGATTGGTCGTCTTGATGCCTTTTGTACGAAATTTGCCTTTAATACGGCACTCTATCCGTTGTCCATCGTCTCCCAATACCGTATACCAACTGCCTGTAGATTTTGTTACCAACCCCCGCATAATGAAAAAGTATCTGTTTTACGTTCAAAAAGCATGTTACAAACATCGTAAAAAATTTAATAACTTTATTTTCCCTACATTTGTGAAGGACAATTAAAACAACATATTGGTGAAAAAACTGTTTCTTTTGGATGGAATGGCTCTAATCTACAGAGCTTATTTTGCGCTTAGCAAAGTGCCGCGCTTGACCTCTTATGGATTAAATACAGGAGCCATTATGGGGTTTACAAATACCCTGTTGGAACTCCTTAAAAACCAAAACCCAACACACATAGCTGTCGTGTTTGACACAGAAGCTCCCACAAACCGACATATTGAGTTTGAAGCATACAAAGCACATCGCGAAGCGATGCCCGAAGATTTGGCTAAGTCCATTCCCTATATCTTCCGTCTAATAGAAGGTTTTAACATTCCTATCATTACAAAGGACGGCTACGAAGCCGACGATATCATCGGCACATTGGCCAAGCAAGCCGAACAACAGGGTTTTACCGTCTATTGTATGACGCCTGATAAAGACTTCGGCCAGCTGGTGTCCGAAAATATATTTATTTACAAACCCGCTCGAATGGGTAATGGTGCTGAGACGTTAGGTGTTCCCGAAATTTTGGAAAAGTGGGAGATTACCGATGTATCGCAAGTAATAGACATCTTAGGTCTATGGGGAGATGCCGTAGACAACATTCCCGGTATCCCGGGGATAGGCGAAAAAACAGCAAAAAAATTAGTGCAGGAATTTGGTTCTGTAGAGGGGATCATCGCCAATAGCGACCAATTAAAAGGCAAGCTCCGCGAGAACGTGGAGAATTATGCCACGCAAGGGCTTATTTCCAAAAAACTGGCTACCATCCAGCTCGACGTGCCCATTGCATTGGAAGAAGACACATTGACACTTGATCCCCCCAACAAGGAACTGTTGGAACCTTTGTTTGCCGAATTAGAGTTCAGAACATTAGGCAAACGTGTCTTCGGAGACGATTTCAGCATCGTAGACAATCAACCAAAATCCGGACAGATGGATCTATTCGCGCCTATTGTCGAAGAAACGGTCAAACCATTGGCACTTCCCACAAGCCCCGGATCTAACATTAGCAACACCCCTCATAAATATATCTTGCTGGATACGATAGAAGCCCAACAAAAACTGGCAGAAGAGCTTGCGACACTAAAAAGTTTCTGCTTTGATACCGAGACCACAGGACTGGATGCTTTATCAGCGGATGTCGTAGGCATGTCGTTTTCTTTTGAAAAAGGAAAAGCCTATTATATTCCCACGTCGGCCATTTATGAGGAAGCTTTACAAACTGTTCACCTATTCAAGCCTGTATTTGAAAATCCAAATATTGAGAAAGTAGGACAAAATATCAAGTACGATATCCTGTTGCTGTCAAAATACGACGTACAAGTACAGGGACCTTTGTTTGACACCATGGTTGCCCACTATCTCATCGATCCGGATACGCGACACAACATGGATGTACTTGCTGAAAATTACCTGGGTTACACACCTATGGCCATCACCGAACTGATTGGCCCCAAAGGCAAAGCTCAAGGAAACATGCGCGATGTAGATCTACAGCTGATCAAGGAATATGCAGCAGAAGATGCTGACATTACGTGGCAACTGCATGAAATTTTCAGGCCACTTCTCACGGAAACCAAAACATTAGAACTCGCACAAGAGGTCGAATTCCCACTGATTTACGTTCTGGCCGAAATGGAAAAAAACGGTGTGAAAATCGACGTAAATACCCTCAAATCGTTTTCTGTTGCATTGGAAGAAGACATCGCCCATCTGGAAAAAACCATCTACGAAAAAGCTGGAGTGAAATTTAATATCGCCTCACCAAAACAGCTTGGTGAAGTCCTGTTTGAGAAGTTGGAACTCGATCCAAAAGCAAAAAAAACCAAAACAGGCCAGTATAAAACCGGTGAAGATGTACTACTGGCACTGGCCCATAAATCCGATATTGTTCAGGATATTTTGAATTTCCGGCAACTCCAGAAATTGAAATCCACCTATGTAGATGCATTGCCAACGTTGATACATGTCAATACCGGGCTTATACACACATCTTATAATCAAGCCGTAGCCGCGACAGGACGTTTAAGCTCCACGAATCCCAACCTGCAGAACATTCCTATCCGCACAGAAAGAGGGCGGGAAGTTCGAAAGGCCTTTATTCCGCGCCAAGAAGGCTATGTATTACTATCTGCTGATTATTCGCAGATAGAACTACGCATTATCGCTGAGTTGAGTCAAGATGAAAACATGTTGGAAGCTTTCAATGCCGGACACGACATCCACCGGGCGACGGCCGCCAGGGTATATGGCATTCCATTGAATGAAGTTACGTCCGACCAGCGCCGGAATGCCAAAGCCGTGAACTTCGGCATCATATATGGCCAATCCGCTTTCGGGTTGTCTCAAAACTTAGGAATCTCGCGCAAGGAAGCCACTGAAATCATTGAGCAGTATTTTGCGCAATACGGTGGCATTCGCCAGTATATGACAAGGGCCGTGGAATTTGCCAAAGAACACGGATATGTCGAAACCATCTTGAAACGTAGGCGCTATTTACGGGACATTAATTCAGCAAACATGACTGTCCGCGGATTTGCAGAACGAAACGCTATCAATGCGCCTATTCAAGGGTCAGCAGCCGATTTGATAAAAATTGCCATGATCAATATACAACAGGATATTACCGAAAAAGGATTACAAGGCAAGATGATTATGCAAGTGCATGACGAGTTGGTGTTTGATGTTCCTTTGGCAGAGGTAGACACTTTCTCCGAGATCATTATTGAACGGATGAAAAACGCCATTAAATTAAAAGTACCGATTATTGTAGAAGTTGGGAAGGGATCGAATTGGTTAGAAGCGCATTAGGAATAACCATGAATATATATATTCTAGCATTGGTAGCTTGTTTACAATCCTTGATGGCTTTTGCCCAACAGGATAGTCTTAAAAAACAGGTCTATTATGAGCAGGCACCCAATGGATTGGTGAGATTTTTTTTCGACCAAAACTACTATTTGGTCGACAAGGACTGCGAATTTAAATCCATCGAAAGACTTTCCCCCTTTATTGTCTCCAAAAATGTGTTCCACGGGGAATTCAAGGACTTTGATCTAAATGGAAAGCTTGCACTGACGGGTTCATACAATATGGGTGTCAGAGAGGGTGTTTTTAGAGCTTATCATCCCAATGGCACGTTGAAATGGGAAGTCACCTTTGCCTACAATGTACCCGAAGGTGACTGGAATTATTATTACCCCGACGGAAAACCCATGCTTACGGTCAACTTTACACCGCAGTCCATCAAAATCATATCATTTTGGGACCAAAAAGGACGAAAAAGGGTTGCTGAGGGTAAGGGAACTTATCAATTCAAGATGCCATTCGACTCCTACAATGAGTATGGATTCCCTTTCTTTGAGCGGAAGGGGAAAGTCAGCAACGGCCTTCCCAACGGTTATTGGACAACCCATGTGTTGGACGACAAAGGTGACCGAGTTTTATTTTCAGAAGAAACCTATTCTAGAAGTGGCGTCCTGGTCGATGCGTATAATTTTTTTGAAGGTGAAGAATACTCCCAAGGCATGCGTATCATTCCTGCAAACCACTTTACAACTGCTGAAAAGTTAATATACAAGTCGTGTACGTTCGATGATTTTAGCGGATTCAACAGCTACCTTGCTGAAAAGTTCAAATACGCGATATCCTCTCGAGTAAACTTTCCCCCTGTTCAGGAAACGTTTATCTACAAAGTCGCTGTGGACAAAGAGGGTACCCCGAAAGTGATTGACCTAACACAGCAACTATCCGACAAGAGATTAAATCTCTACTTGGAAAGAATCATCGGTGATATTCCGTTTTACTTTCCCTCGTTAGACGAAGAAGGTAATGCCATTGATGACGTTCTCGAGGTGTCAGCTACGTTAACCATTTATCTAGACGGCAAATTAGATATCCATAACGTACAAATAGCAAGAGGACAACAACGTTAATTTTTTGGCTTAACTGTCTAGCCATAAACTATTGGAATAGGCCTCACACGAAACATAGACGGAAAAGCGAATTATTCTAACAGGTAAGTCTTTATGAAAGGGGAAATTGAGAAATGATAAAAGTTTATACGGTTTCTCTTATATTTGCAAAAATCTTAGACAATGAAATTTCATAAAGAAGGGTATACTAGCTTGGCTCTTGTTGTCCTGTTTGCGTTTCTTATAAATGCAGTAGCTGACTATTACGAAGCCTCTCCATACCTGAAATGGTTCCTTTATGTGCTCTCGGCGTTCCTCATCATTACTATTCTACAGTTTTTCAGAAGCCCGATTAAAAAAATATCCCTCGATGAAAACGTCGTATTGTGTCCTGCAGACGGGAAAGTCGTCGTAATCGAGGAAACTGAGGAAATGGAATATTTTAAGGACAAAAGAATCCAGGTGTCAATTTTCATGTCACCCATCAATGTTCACGTCAACCGCAATCCAATTAGCGGTATTGTTTCCTTTTTCAAATATCATCCGGGAAAATTTTTGGTCGCTTGGCATCCAAAGTCTTCTACGGATAATGAGAGAACAACCATTGTCGTTCGGAATAATGCCAATATTGAAGTCCTTTTCCGTCAAATTGCCGGTGCATTAGCACGTCGCATCGTTTGGTACGTGAAGGAAAACGACCAGGTGGCACAAGGTGAAGAATTTGGTTTCATCAAATTCGGATCGCGGGTGGATCTGTTTTTGCCACTGGGCACCGAAGTCAAAGTCAACATCGGAGACAAGGTTGTGGGTGGGAAAACGGTGATTGCCAAATTTTAAAATAATTTTAACGATACACTTAACCATAATTTAACATGGTATTCGTAATTTAGGCTTCGGTTCACGGAGCTTTTTTATGAATTTTAGATTTTTCGTCTTTCTTCTTGCGTTTAGCGTCGGTTTATCGGTATCCCTAACCGATTTTATCCACCGTAACGATCCAACCATGGCATTTTTAATTTTAGCCGTGGTTACTATTTTAAGTTTTGTCATTTTATCCACCCTATTAGAGCGTTTCGTTTACAAGCGTATCCGCAACATCTATAAGCTCATACACCATCTCAAACTGGGAAAGGACCTAAAGGCAGCTCTTGGTGAGCACATCCCTGACGACCCGATCACAGATGCCGAACGCGAGGTAAGAGATTGGGCCCGGCAAAAGGCTTCCGAAATCCAAAAACTACAAGAACAAGCACAATTCCGAAAAGAATTTCTTTCTAATATCTCTCACGAGTTCAAAACCCCACTTTTCGCCACACAGGGCTATATCGAAACCTTACAGGACGGCATGATCGAAGAAGATCCGCAAATGGCAAAGAATTTTTTGGAAAAGGCCTCCCGAAACCTTGACCGGCTTAGCTACCTCATTCAAGATTTGGACGAAATTGCCAAATTGGAAACGGGTATCATCCCCTTAAGTATTGAAAAATTCGATATCAACGCCTTGATAGCCGAATGTGTAGAATACCTTGAAGATAAAGCGTCGCAAAACAGCATTACGCTAAAATTTGATAAAAAAAACAATCATTCTTTGTGGGTAAAAGCTGATAAAAAGAGAATACAGCAGGTCTTAATTAACCTGATCGATAATTCTATTAAATATGGTAAGAAAAATGGAACAACAACTGTTTCCATTTTCTCACTCTTTGACCAATTGTTAGTTGAAGTTACAGACGATGGGCAGGGAATCGAGGAAAAAAATCTCAGTCGTGTGTTCGAGCGTTTTTATCGAACAGACAAAAGCCGTTCGCGAGAAATCGGAGGTTCGGGACTGGGTTTAGCCATCGTGAAACACATTATAGAAGCCCATCAACAAAACGTTCACGTAAGGAGCACAGAAGGAATAGGTACCACATTTGGATTCACACTTGCTTTAGTAGTAAAAGGAAACTAAATGTCATTCAAAATTAAACAAAGGCAAACTTAACATTAAATTAACATTCCATTTATATTTTTGCATAAATTTTAAAACTATGTCTTTAAATAGTATCTTTCAGTATTTCGTTCCAAAGGACAAGAAGTTCTTTCCTTTGTTTGAACAAGCAGGAGCCAACCTCATCCAAATGGCTAAACTACTCCAAGAAACCGTCTACGCTACCGACCTAGCTAAAAGAGCCGAAATCAACAAACAAATAGAAGATTTAGAACATAAAGGCGATAATATTACGCACCAAATCCATTTGGAGCTTGGGAAAAACTTTATCACGCCGTTCGATCGCGAAGATATTCATGCACTAGCAAGCTCGCTAGATGATGTAGCAGACTTTATCCAAGGGGCATCCAACCGCATGGAGTTATACAAAGTAGAGACACCTAGCCAACCGATGAAAGAGATTACAGACCTCATCGTGGAAGCTACTGAACATCTAGCCAAAGCGCTCAACGAACTAAAGGATCTAAAAAATATCCGGAACATCACCGATGCTTGTGTGCGTATCAACAGCGTGGAAAACAAAGCCGACTATATATTTGACAAAGCCGTTGCCGATTTGTTTGAATACGAAAAGGACGCCATTACATTAATCAAAAACAAGGAAGTGCTTTCCGCTATGGAAGACGCTACGGACAAATGCGAAGATGTGGCTAATGTATTGGAGAGCATTTTAGTGAAAAATGCTTAATTCAACCGAATAAAGAAAACAAATCATGGGTATTACAACATTATTAGTCGTTGTTATTGTCTTGGCCATAGCTTTTGATTACATCAATGGCTTCCACGATGCGGCCAATTCCATTGCAACGATCGTATCGACAAAAGTGTTAACCCCCTTCATGGCTGTGCTTTGGGCGGCAATCTTCAATTTCGCTGCCTATTTCTATTTCACGGATCATAAAGTGGCCAACACCATCGCAAAAACGGTTCTCGAAGAATATATCACCTTGGAAGTGATATTCGCCGGATTGGTAGCCGCGATCTCTTGGAACCTATTCACTTGGTACTATGGCATTCCTTCCAGCTCTTCGCATACCCTCATCGGAGGTTTTGCCGGGTCAGGAATGGCTTACGCCTGGATCCAGGGCATCAACCCTTTTGTTGCGGTAAATCAAAGCGCCATTTTAAAAACTGTGTCCTTCATCGTATTGGCCCCGGTGATTGGTATGATCATATCTATTATCATTACCCTGATCATTATGAATCTGGCTAAACGGTCCAGACCTTCCGTGGCCGAAAGGTGGTTTAAGGTGTGCCAGTTAATCTCTTCGGCCGCCCTAAGTTTTGCCCACGGCGGTAATGATGCCCAAAAGGTAATGGGAATCATCGCCACGGCCCTTATAGCGCAGCAGGTCATTCCAAATTTTGAAGCGATGCCTGCCTGGGTGCCTCTTTCCTGTTATATCGCGATAGCCGCCGGAACGATGAGCGGTGGTTGGAAGATTGTCAAAACCATGGGAACCAAGATCACCAAGGTGACACCGTTGGAAGGTGTCTCTGCGGAAACTGCTGGTGCAGTAACGCTGGGGATTACCGAACACTTTGGCATACCTGCCTCTACAACGCATACCATCACAGGTTCTATTATTGGTGTTGGTGTCGTAAAAAGGGTTTCCGCTGTACGATGGGGCGTAACAATAAGCCTGTTATGGGCGTGGGTTCTGACTATTCCGGTCAGTGCCGTGCTGGGAGGCTTATCGCTTGCGGTCATACATTTTATACTTTAGTGTGTAGTGTTTTTTGTACACGAAGTATCTTTTTATTGATAATCAGCGAAAAAACACAAAAAATTTGGCTATATTAAAGAATATACCTACTTTTACAGCGATTTTTTTTAGCAATTAGCTAAAAGCAAAATATTTAACAGTGTTTTTCAATATCTAGTGTATTTTTGGCATTGTTATTGTTAAAGCTATGTTAAATGATAAAAATGAAACAATTAAAAATTTTTAATAACCTTAAAAACAAGAGTATGAACTATTCTACAATTAAAAAAACAGCTGTTGCAGCATCTTTAGTAGCCGCTTTAGGCTTTGCTGAAACTGCACAGGCTCAAACTCCAACTGTATTTGGTGGTAGAGGACAATACAGAACTTGGTCTATCGGTTTGCAAGGCGGTATCACTACTCCTAATGCACTTATCGGTGGTAACAACAACTTCGGTCAAAAAGTAGGTTACTTCCAAAATAAGGTAGGCGAGTACTATGGTTTGACTATCCGCAAACAATTCTCTCACCTATTCGGCTTAGAATTAGAAGGTAACCGTGGTAAAATCAAAACTTACAACCACGAGTTGTCAGGCCCTGCTTCTGAAGGACCTCACAATGCAAGCTCTGCTATCACAGAAGTAAACTGGGCTGGTAGCTTGAACGGTGTATTCCAATTGGGTACTATCGACTTCTTGAGAAGAGAAAATGCTGTTAACTTCTACGCTAAAGTAGGTTTGGGCGCATTGGCTTTCAACCCTGTACAATACGCAAGCAACGATTTCACTGGAAATCCAGTTTATGACAACAAAGGTAACTGGGGTGATGAAATCTTCGGAGACCGTAACAGTGCTGGCGACCGTGACTTCCGTTTAGGTATGTTTGTACCAGTTGGTGTTGGTGCCAAATTCAAATTATCTGAAGTTGTAGCTTTGAACTTGGGGTACACCATGAACTTCACTGACGAAGCAATCTTGTACGGTCCTGGTAGAAACGGATCTGAAAAACAACGTTTTGCTAATGTATACGGTGGTCTAGAGTTCACTTTAGGTTCTCGTGACAAAGAAAACTTAACTTTCACGAACCCAGTTGCTACATTGTATGACGAGTTGAAAGATCCTTCATTGCGTAACGAAGTTGAAGCATTGAAACAACGCGTTTCTGCTTTGGAAGGTACTGTTGATCAATTGAGCAAAGACTCTGACGGAGACGGTGTATCTGACAAATTCGATAAATGCCCAGGCACTCCTGCAGGTACTGTAGTTGATGGTTCAGGATGTCCTATCAAATTCCCTGAACCAGTTGTTCAAACTCCAGCAACTCAAGGTTCTTACTACTCTCCTATTCAATTCGAGTTTGATAGCTCTGTATTGAAAACTGAGTCTTACTCTACTTTGGACAAATTGGCTAAAGAACTTCGCGACAATAACTCATCAGTTAACTTAGATGGTTATGCTTCTTCTGAAGGTACTGAAGCTTACAACTTGAACTTGTCTAAAGATCGTGCTAATGCAGTAAAACAATACTTGGTAAACGCTGGTGTTTCTGCATCAAGCGTATCAGCTAACGGATATGGCGAGGCTAACCCAGTCGCTTCCAATGCTACTGAAGAAGGTCGCGTTCAAAACCGTCGTGTTGAGATCAAAGTAAAATAATTATTGCGCAAAAGAGCAGTATTATATTAGATAAAAAAGCCGATTCCTAATGGAGTCGGCTTTTCTATTATAAATCAATTATTTACGCTATATTTGCGTTAACATTGTGAAAATGTGGAAAATAAAATAGTAATATATCACATTTTCTTCTTAAATTTCTTCTAAAGTAAGCGAGTCGCGGGTGGAAGATATATTAACGAAAGGACAGAAATGGAAGAAGATTTCGAATTTGGTTCACCTGAAGAGCAACGGCTATCAGTCGATCGGTATGAAGAGATGCTTCGCAATCAGGATCAGTATTTTTTTGATGCCAAAGCCTTTGAAGGCATCATCGAGTATTACATAGAAAAAAACGATCCGGTCAAGGCATTGCAGGTTGCGGAATATGCAACATCCCAACACCCATACGAAAGTATATTTTTACAGAAGAAAGCCCATCTTTTGGCAAGGATGAATCAGTTTCACGATGCATTGGATGAGCTTGACAAAGCGGCTATTCTTGAGCCTACCAGTGGAGAGATTTACCTCCTCAAAGGCAATGTCTATATGGCTATGGGTGATTTGGATCAAGCCGAGGATCTATTGCTACGGGCCATCGACTTAGGAGAAGACACTGCGGAGTCCTACTTCCAAATGGGTGAACTATATCAGCTAAAAGGCGACTATGAAGAGGCCACCAAGCATTTGAAAAAATCTCTGGGTCTGAACATGGAGAATGATGATGCGCTACATGCTTTAGCCTTTTGTTTAGAAATATTGGAGCGGCCGGAAGAAAGTATCCTTTTTTATAAAGCTTATATAGATGACGACCCGTATTCTTATGCGGCGTGGTTTAATCTTGGGATGGTATATGAGAAGCTAGAACGCTTCGAGGAAGCTATTGACGCGTATGATTATGCCATATTAATTAACGAGTCTTTTGTACACGCTTATTTTAACAAGGGCAATTCTTTAGTTAGCTTACAACGTTTTAACGATGCCATCGAGGTCTATAAGCAGAGTTTTGAATACGAAAAACCTTCTGCAGATGTGTATTGTGCCATCGGCGAATGTTATGAAAAACTCGAGCGTATGGATGAGGCACGCGAAAATTATAAAAAGGCGGTAAAACTAGACCAACATCTAGCCGATGCATGGTTTGGCATCGGAGTAACTCTGGATTTTGAAGACCGTTACTTTGAATCCCTGCATTTTTATAAAAAAGCATTGGAATTGGACAACGAAAATCCAGACTATTGGTTTGCTATTGCAGATGCACGCTATAAGCTCAATCAGTTTTCAGAATCTGAATATGCATACAACAAGGTCGTAGAGCTTAATCCTTCAGATATTGAGGCCTGGTTAGACTATTCTTCTATCTATTTCGAACAACAGAAATACGATCAGGCCATCGAGGTCATGGTCAATGCGATCAAACTCAATCCCGAAGCTTCTGAACTATATTACCGTATTGTTGCTTATTTATTTGCTAACGGAAAATATAACGAGGCATTGAGCTTTTTGGAATTAGGCTTAGCAACAAACCCTGAAAAATTCTACATTTTGTTTGACTATCTTCCCCAATTGCAAGGGAACAAAATCATTGTCGATATCATCAGAAAATATACAGACAAAACATGAAGAAATTAGGCCTGATAGGCTTTCCTTTAGGACATTCGTTTTCTAAAAAATACTACTTGGAAAAATTTGAAAAAGAGGATATCCATGACATACACTATGATCTGTACCCCCTCGCTAATATTCAGGATTTTCCAAGTTTATACAGCAATGACGAGCAATTTTGTGGCTTCAATGTGACCATTCCCCATAAACAAGCTGTGATTTCTTTTTTGAATGAGCTATCTGAAGAAGCTATGGAAATGGGAGCGGTGAATTGTATTCGCATACAACGTGGAGACAATGGCACCCACCTAAAAGGGTTCAATACCGACGCTTATGGTTTTGAACATTCCATTCGACCGCTACTACAGAAACACCACACACGGGCATTGGTCTTAGGAAATGGAGGGGCGGCCAAAGCTGTATTTTATACGCTCAAGAAATTGAATATTCCTTACAAAGTCGTCAGCCGATCTGTACAAAATGGAGATTTGACCTATGCCGATTTAACAGCAGAGACTGTAGGAGAGCACGCCGTCATTATTAACTGTTCGCCCATAGGCACCTTTCCAAATATTGATCAAGCTCCAGATATTCCGTATGCTTATATCACAGAAAGGCATCTGTTATATGATTTAATTTACAATCCCGAAGAAACTCTTTTTCTAAAAAAAGGAAAAGAAAAGGGTGCTATAACTAAGAATGGACTAGAAATGCTCGTTTTGCAAGCAGAAAAGAATTGGGAAATCTGGAATGCGACACAAGTATAGACATTGCTTTATCATGGTTATCGCCTTAGGAGTATTGACCTCCTGTTGGAACACGACCGACTACAGCCCTAAGCCACGAGGTTTTTTTCGTGTCAAATTTCCCGAGAAGGCATATCAAATCACGGAGACGGGTTGCCCTTTTATATTTGAAATACCGACCTATGCCCAATTGGTGCAAGATCAATCAAAAGATGCTAAACCTTGTTGGAAAAATCTCGATTTTCCACAATTCAATGCACGTTTGCATATTAGCTATTTTGATATTACCCCAAGGGCCACTTTTGAAGAGCTGACCGAGGATGCACGTACCTTTGCATTCAAACATACCGCAAAGGCAACAGCTATAGACCAATCTATCATCAGCTATCCCGCCCAACAAGTCTACGGACTACTCTATCATATCCGTGGCAATACGGCATCCAACCTGCAATTTTATGTGTCTGATAGCACAAAACATTACTTAAGAGGCGCATTATATTTCAATGAAAAACCGCATCTTGACTCTATTCAACCCATTCTTGATTTTCTTAGAGAAGATATCCATCACCTCGTCCACACTTTTGAATGGCGATAAACCCTGTTTGAGCATATTCCATATGGGATCTCCAGACGACTTTGCGTGATATTTTTAAAATGCGGTTGGTGAACAACGCATATTTTTGTCATCCCTCCATAAACACCTTTCCCCAAATAATTCCTATTTTTGAAGAATATGCTTTACGTCCATTCATTTGTATTCAATGGCTTCCAAGAAAACACCTATCTCGTGTACGACGAGGAAGGAAACTGTGCCATTTTCGATCCTGGCATGTCAAATCCCCAAGAGGAGCAGACGTTGACTTCGTTTGTGAAAGAAAAGAGATTAACACCCGTTGCTCTTTATAATACACATTGCCATATTGATCATGTATTGGGCAATCGCTTTGTTTACGAACAATATGGACTTATACCACAATTTCACGAAGGAGAAGTACCGGTTTTGGTAGCCGTTCAGAACCTGGCACCAATGTATGGATTTAAGTATGAAACCTCCCCTATTCCTGAAACATTTCTTTCCGAAGGTGACAATGTATATATTGGCAAAAATAGCTTGAAATTACTGTTTGTCCCGGGCCACTCTCCCGCTCATCTGTGTTTTTATGCTGAACAAAGCCACTTTTTGATCGGTGGCGATGTGTTGTTTAGAAATAGTATCGGGCGGACCGATTTACCGGGAGGCAATCACCAACAACTCTTGGATAACATACAACAGAAAATATATACTTTGCCAGAAAATACTGTCGTTTATCCCGGCCATGGACCATCCACTACCGTGGAATTTGAAAAGAAAACCAATCCATTCATTAGGGGATAAGCACATGAGACTACCTTTCTTTTTCGCTAAGCGTTATCTGTTCTCCAAAAAATCCGTAAATGCCATCAACATTATTTCGGCCATCAGCGTTATTGGGGTACTGGTCAGCAGCGCCGCATTGGTCATTGTCTTGTCCTTCTACAATGGGATGGAGAACTTTATCCTGTCGATGTATAGTACCTTCGCACCTGAATTAAGGATAGAACCTCAAAAAGGAAAGGTTTTTTCGACACAACAACCGGAATTTCAGCAATTGAGAAACCATCGGAAAATCGAAACCTATTCGGAAGTCTTGGAAGATAAAGTCCTTGTGCAGTACAACAATCAGCAGTTCATCGCTGAAATAAAAGGTGTAGAGCCTCAAAGTCTTGATCAGGTGAAGCGCCAGGAAATGCTTTTCGCAGGTAGTCTCAACATCTTTCAGGACAGCATTCCTTACGCAGTTATCGGCGCACAAATCCAAGCAAGTTTGCGGGCCTCTATTGAAGGTATAGATAACCACCTGCAATTGTTTTCTCCCCGAAAAGGAAGCTCCGGCACCAATGTCAACCCCATGGATGACATCAATATCCGGAATATATCGCCTATCGGCATTCTCAACTACGAACAGGGGTTTGACAACCTGATTATTACGCCTATTGATTTTGTCAAGGACTTGCTCAACGAATTCGACAATATATCGGCCATAGAAATATATGCAAAGGATTCTGTTGCGGTACCTGCTTTGCAACGGGAAATCCAGGTTTTGTTAGGATCAGATTTCGTGGTTAAAAACCGCGAACAACAGAATCCGTTGCTCTATAAAACCATTCAATCGGAAAAATGGGTAGTATTTTTTATTCTCACCGTCATTGGGATTATCGCTATATTTAATATTATCGGTTCGTTGACCATGTTGGTCATCGATAAAAAACAGGATATGACAGTGCTGACCAGCTTAGGTGCGAACCAACAACTCATCCAGCGTATTTTCTTTTATGAAGGTGTAATGATTGCATTTATCGGTAGTGTCTGCGGTATTCTTCTAGGATTAGTTTTCTGCCTATTTCAGGATAAATATGGCCTTATCCGAACAGGAGATGGTGCCAACGCCATATTAGATACATACCCGGTAGATATCCGGACCTTGGACTTTGTATTGGTATTTGTGACGGTGATGCTATTTGCAGTTATTATTTCTTATGTCTCTTCCCTCCTCAGTGTTCGGGAAATAAAAGACGTCTCCATTCGGTCTGTAGATTAACATGAACTCGGGATAAGCATTCGTTTAACGGGAGAGATGTCACCCATCTGGGACATGATGTAATTGAGCCCCCTAAGCTATGATTATCAAACCACTACCATCGCCTGTGGCGAGGCACGGCGTGGTTATTTCGAAATCCTTAGAGCTGAAATGATGATAGAAAAAATTGAATTTTCGTTAAAAAACCGTGTCGTGGTGACATGATCTGTTATCCCGAATGCACGTTAGCTTAGTATTTTAAACGTTGCCGGCTATAGTCACCTTTCGCTATGGAATTGATAAACGAGCCCCAAGCAAAAGGATTCAACAAAGGATTCGCAAAACGTTGATTGATATTTTTATTTGACATGTTGATATGTCGTTGGGTAGAATTAAACGCTTGAATTTCTTCCGCGCTCCGAGGCACCACCGCCGAAAGCGCGGCCAAAGCTTCCCGTGAAAGACTATTCCTGATACGAGCAGTGGCATCATCGCTAACGTCCAATGCCATAAAAGCTATATTAAATTCCTCTATACTTGCCCACGGAAAAGGCGTAATAGCCGGCAACTCAATTACTAAGCTTTTCATGCTGATCTTGGCCGTAAATTTATCAGAATCGGTATACGGGACGACATATTCTAAAGATTCAAATCCAACAGAAGTAAACAAGATGGTATCTCCCACATGCGCTACAAAGGAAAAATAACCCTCATTATTGGCTGCAAAGGCTTGATTATGATAGCTCTTGTTGGTTACGGTGACAAAAGGAACAGGAAGTTCTCCCCCAACAGACGTAATAAGCCCACTGAATTGGATAATTTTTTTCTCCTGCGCTTGCGTCACAAACGCAAGAAAGAAAAAAACCAAAAATAAAAAAATCCTCATCTTTCCTGTCATGTGTTCAAATTTAGACAAACTCCTCAAGAGAAGGCTGTTAAATTTTGTTAACCCTAAAATCGATTTAAATCCGCGTAGGTGTAATCGCATTCGGATCGTTCATATCCGTCAAATTGAGAGCCTCCACAGCGGTAATTTCAGGAACAGCTTTCTTAATAGCCTGCTCCAGTCCCGCCTTAAAGGTCATGATGCTCATGGCACAGCTTGCACAGGTTCCCAGTAGTTTCAATTTAACCACATTATCCGGAGTAATCTCTTCAATAGTAACGTTACCTCCATCCGTCTCCAGATAAGGCCTGATAGAATCCAATGCCTGCTCTACTCGCTCGTGTAATGTCATTGCTTTATTATTTATTCGATGTAAAGATAGTCAATTTAATAAAATATTCCTGACGAACCAAAAACAACCGACCACAATTCAACATTTTATTGACACATACGTTCCCAAACACGGTTAAAGAATGTTAAACTGCTTTCCCGCAGTAGGTTTCCCTTTATAAATGGATTATCTTGCATCACTAAAATTTAATTGAATCTTATTTGAATTTCACGTATCTTTGTAAAATGTTTTTAAATAGGCGTATAGTATTATTTTTGGCTAGTGTAGTAGTGGTCGTCTTCATTGCGGGTTGCAAAAGCAAGTTTGAGAAACTTCGTAACAGCAACAACATTACCATGAAATACCAAGAGGCTGTCAAGTTGTACGAAAAAAAGAAGTATAGCAAAGCGCTGATTCTGTTTGATGATCTGATGACCAAATATCGTGGCCAAGCCGAAGCAGAAGATCTGTATTATTTTACCGCTTACACCAGCTATCGCCTCAAAGACTATACCGGTGCTCGATTGACTTTTAAAAACTTTGCTACGACATACCCTAATAGCCCAAGAGCAGAAGAGTGTCGTTTTATGTCGGCATATTGTTTCTATCTAGACTCGCCACGTCCTTCATTAGACCAGGAGAACACGAAAAAAGCTATTGACGAGTTACAACTATTCATCAATTTATACCCAGATGGTGAAAGGGCTAAGGAAGCGGGAGAGTTAATCCAAAATTTACGGGATAAGCTGGAAACCAAGGCATATGCCAATGCTAAACTTTATTACGACATGGGTCAACCGGACGACTATCGTGCGGCCGTTATCGCCTTTGAAAATATGTTGCGTGAATATCCGGACACGCGGTATGCAGAAGAAGTGGAGTTCCTCATTGTGAAATCTCAATATCTGTTTGCACAGAACAGCTACCTCCACCGACAAGAAGAGCGTTATAATGAGGCACTGGACTATTATCAGTCATTTATTGAGAATTATCCCAATAGCAAGTATAAGAAAGAAGCTGACGATATCCGCTCCGGCGCTGAAAAACAAATCGCCTTTGTGGTGAAACGCATGAACGAAATCAATCGAATTCGGGAGGAACAAAACAGAGAATTAGGCATAGCAGAAGAAGCCAAAGCAAAAGAAACTGCTTCCGCTGAAAATAATTAAGATTACAGAACATTACAACATTTTAACCATGAGTCAAAATAAAAACACTTCTATTTCAAACACTACGGTAACACGTGATTTGAGACAATTGGACAAAAGCACAAATAACATATATGAATCCATCGTGATTGTTGCCAAACGCGCCAACCAAATTGCAGTAGATGTTAAAGAAGAATTGAACGCTAAATTAGCAGAATTTGCCAGTAGCAACGACAATTTGGAAGAAGTCTTTGAAAACCGCGAGCAAATCGAAATTTCAAAACACTATGAACGCATGCCAAAGCCAACTTTGGTGGCTATTGATGAGTTTTTGCACGACAAAATCTACTTTAGAAACCCTTCTAAAGAACAAGAATAATTCCTTGACCGATGTCTCTAAAGGACAAAAATATTGTGATTGGCGTATGCGGCAGTATTGCCGCATATAAAATTGCAACATTAGTCCGCCTCCTAATCAAAGAGCAGGCTCAGGTACAGGTCATCATGACTCCTGATGCACAGGATTTCATCACTCCACTGACATTATCCACGTTATCCAAACACCCTGTCTTATCGTCTTATTTCGACCGTGAAACAGGCGCATGGCATAACCATGTCGAATTGGGCCTTCGGGCAGATGCATTGCTGATAGCTCCCGCAACCGCAAATACATTAAGCAAGATGGCTCATGGGCTTTGCGACAATTTACTATTAGCCACCTACCTATCGGCCAAGTGCCCTGTACTGTTTGCTCCAGCCATGGATTTGGATATGTGGGCACATCCAGCCACACAACACAACATCAGCCTTCTCCGGCAATATGGACATATCCTTATCGAACCCGGCAACGGAGAGTTGGCCAGTGGATTAGTTGGCGAGGGGAGATTAGCCGAGCCTGAAGAAATTTTGAATCGACTACAAGTAGTCTTTGACGGAGACCTTCCACTGAAAGGCAAAAGAGCGTTGGTCACCGCAGGGCCGACCTACGAGGCTATCGATCCCGTTCGTTTTATAGGCAATCATTCCAGTGGAAAAATGGGCTATGCCATAGCCGAAGCATTGGCTCAATTGGGAGCTGACGTGACTTTAATAAGTGGTCCAACAGCTCTAAACGCTCCTATAAAAGTACACCGACAGGCCGTAACCTCCGCAAAGGAAATGTTAACCGCCTGCGAACAACATTTCAACAGCTCGGACATTATTGTGATGAGTGCAGCAGTGGCCGATTATACTCCATTAGAAGTAGCCGATCGAAAAATTAAAAAGAAAGAGGCTATTTTTCAGATCGCGTTGACCAAAACGACCGATATCCTCGCCACGTTAGGTCGAAAGAAAACAGACAGACAAACACTGGTAGGCTTCGCTTTGGAGACAAACGACGAGGTACAAAATGCCACAGATAAGCTGAAACGCAAGAATTTAGATTTTATTGTACTGAATTCCATGCAAGATCCCGGAGCCGGATTTGCCGTAGACACCAACAAAGTGACCGTCATTAATCGTGCTGGTGATCTTTTGCCTTTCTCCCTGAAAAATAAAACTGCTGTTGCAAAAGACTTGTGCAAGCTTATCGTAGAACACCAGCAAGCTATAAATGCATAACACGCAATTCCTTTGGATAATAATTGTTGACTCTGTTCGACAACACTTTTACCCAACCCAAATTCACCCCTTCATACTTAACCAAACACCACCCTTTTTGCACACCGGAAAAAGATTCTATATTTAAATCTTTCTTGCGTAAAAAATCTCGGGCTATTTCTAAATCTACTCCTTGGGAAGGAAGGTTCTCCAACACATTATTGCTCAATGCCAAGTCATGCGAAGGTATCAGCTCCTTGCCTAACCATTTACCCAGTTTCGTCCCAGCATTTTTCAAATACAGCACCTGTTGCAATATCTTAAGATCCAGTTCGAACGCCTTCGGAAAAACATGGATATCGTCATGTTGCATAAACGTCAAAAAAGCATGTTCTTTTTGTACCCATTGTCCTACAATTCCCTTTGGAACAGCGCTTTTCTCCGGTTTTATTTTCTTTTGGTTGAAGGTCGGTTGTTCCACTTTTTTTCGAAGCACCGAAATAAAAAAACCTTCACCTTTTACCTTATGTGGGTAAAACCGGTATCCAAAACCTTTTCTTGATGCAGATATTGTCTCTTCAATCCCCCACTCGCTGTTTACCGGAATCCGTATGCTCTCCAAGGTATGTTCTCCCATTAACCAGTCCAATACTTCTTCGTTTTCTTCTACAGAATAAGAGCAGGTAGAATAGATTAACAAGCCTTCTTCTTTCAAGGCGGGTAGCACATCGGCCAGTATACGTTTTTGCCTGTCACTACACAGCTTAACATTGGCCAAAGACCATTCATCCAAGGCGTCTTTGTCTTTTCGGAACATTCCCGAGCCCGAACAAGGGGCATCCACCACCAAGAGATCGAAGTAACCTGGTAACCGGCTAAATGCAGTAGGGTCGTTGTTTGTCGCCACCACATTGGGATTTCCCCAACGCACCAAATTATCTTCCAGAATTTTGGATCGGGATTTAATAACCTCATTGGATACCAATAACGCATCTTCACCCAACGCTGTATTCAAGAGCGTAGATTTCCCGCCCGGCGCTGCACACAGATCTAAAGCTCTTGTTTCACTTCCTTTCAAGCCAAGATATCCCAAGATATGGTCGAGAAACATAGATGAAGCCTCCTGCACATAGAAACATCCGGCATGGTAAAATGGATCTAATGTAAAAATAGGTCTTTCCTGCAGGTAATAGCCATTATCGCACCAAGGAACTTTTTCATAGGATTGCAGGTCTACCGGATAGGGTTTATTTGGATTCAACCGAATAGAAGTAATCTTGTCTCCCTGTTCGTGTGTTGCTATAAATTCCGATAAGTTAAAGCTGTCTTGCTCACTTAACCTTCTGATCAATTCATTGGGAAGAAAATTACTCAT
>JBEBRE010000005.1:0-49505 GCA_040394995.1 Sphingobacterium wenxiniae | reverse complement strand
CGCTGTTGCATCACCAAACAGAAAAATGCTTATACCCCCTGAAAGGATTAATAATGCAATAATTTAGATGCATTATATTTATTTTTGTGATAAACACATGAATTATGAAAAAATCTTAGTGGCGTTGTCAATTGTTCTAGTATTCTCAGGTTCATGTGCAACACGAAACTACCTGACTATGAAAAATGTGATAGGAATATGGAAATTAAAGTCGATTACCAGTGAATCTAAGTCGGGAACAATGACAACAAAAGAAGAAAACCATCCCAATTTTTTTAAAGAATATAGGGCAGACGGAACATATGAGAATCGAGTTGGCAATAGGATATCCAATTCGGGTCATTTTGAAATCGAAAGAAACTATATTAAAGAAAGTGTAGCTTTTCATGATAACCCATTTATTAATCTCGCCGGAAAAACGGTTAATTTGAACGTTAAGCTTTTGAATAAAAATGAATTGAAATTTTCATATTCACTACCCAATGGCGTATATGCAACTGAGCTTTGGGTCAAGGAACGTTTAAAGAAAAAATAAGCCTGACCGTAAGAAACCTTCCTTTTCAAACTGTCAATTAATGCTTTTCCGCAGTGTCGTGCCCTGATATACACACACAAATACATATGCAAGAAAACTACAGTACCAACCATACTAAAAACAGCGTCATACCTTATCCAAAACCTTGGCAAAGGTATTTATATTGCGAGAGGTGAAAGAATCTTTGAGTTGCTTCCTGCCCAATATTTTTCCAAATGATGAATCCAGGGTATTTCCCTTAGGGACTTTCCAGTAAAAATGACCATCCACCACCTCTCCCATCTCGCCTGTTGTTTTTGTCGATTTTTCAAATTCGGCAAGCAGGGTTTGTTCGATACCGTTCACCCCCACAAAAACGTAAATATGAAAATCAGGATCGGCAACAAAAGGGGTATGTTCAAAAATGTGTTTTATCTCCGTCTGGCTTTTTAGGAACATAAATGCTTCGTATGCAAAATGAGATGACATGGCACTTTCCAACAGTCGCTTTAAATCGGTTACCTGCTGGTCTGATGAGAATAGGATATTGCCCGAAGCCAAAACCGATGATACTTTTTTCATGCCTGCTTTTTCAAAAACAGCACAGACTTCCGCCATCTTCATATTCGTACCTTTCACATTCACACCGCGCAAGAAGGCGCAATACAACTTGCCAGAGATGCTGTCATATGTTTCAATTGTCTTTTTCATTATGTTCGGGTTTACGAAACAAATATAAGCCTATTCGAGAAAAATTGTCTGAGCATTCTAAAAAGTTCGGACATTTATCCAGCCTTCAAGGCTTTTTCCTTGCGTGCGTTGGGCTTGTGCGACAAGTCACCTTGATGGAAGGCTTTTTGAGTACCTCGTATGTTTGAAAAGAAATGAGTTTCTTTGGAGAAAAAGGCAGTGGAAATGGGATGGATAAAAAACAAACGGATGGGTTAAATTTAACCCGCCGTATATTTTAGGTAAATTAAATAAGTTGATCCTATCCATTTTCATTCTTTATACCTAATGTGCATAATATTTCCCGTACCTTTGCGGCTGATTTAATATGCGCATATTGTGATAGATGTAAATAATATTTCCGTATCCTTTGGCGGGACAACCCTTTTCAGTAATGTATCCTTTTCCATCAATGAGAACGACAAGATAGCCTTAATGGGCAAGAATGGCGCTGGAAAATCCACTTTGTTAAAAATCATTGCCGGTGTAGGAAAACCCACTACAGGCCATGTAAGTGGTCCGAAAGATGCTGTCATTGCCTATCTTCCGCAACATCTGCTAACGGAAGACAACATGACCGTATTTGAGGAAACGTCCAAAGCTTTTGATGAAGTCTATAAAATGCGGGATGAGCTTGAAGCCCTGAACGAACAGCTGCATATCCGTACGGATTATGAATCGGACGACTACATGAAATTGATAGAACGGGTCTCAGAGCTGAGCGAAAAATTCTATTCCATTGAAGAAACCAATTATGATGCTGAAGTTGAAAAAGTATTAAAAGGTCTGGGTTTTGAACGTTCGGATTTCACACGGCAGACCTCTGAGTTTTCGGGTGGATGGCGCATGCGCATCGAACTGGCTAAAATCCTATTGAAAAAACCGGATTTGATCCTCCTCGATGAGCCGACCAACCATATGGATATTGAGAGTATACAATGGTTAGAAGACTTTCTGGTGAATGCGGCCAAGGCAGTGATCGTCATCTCTCACGACCGTGCATTTGTAGACAATATCACCAACCGGACCATTGAGGTCACCATGGGCCGTATATACGATTACAAAGCAAAATATAGCCACTACCTACAATTGCGTCAGGAACGTCGCCAACACCAGCTGAAAGCGTATGAAGAACAGCAACGTTTTATCGCCGATACGCAGGAATTTATCGATCGCTTTAAGGGCACCTATTCCAAAACGCTGCAGGTACAGTCGCGTGTCAAAATGTTGGAGAAACTGGAAATCATCGAGGTTGATGAAGTAGATACTTCTGCACTACGCTTAAAGTTCCCGCCTTCTCCCCGATCAGGGCAATATCCGGTCATTGTGGAAGAGCTGACCAAAGCTTATGGCGACCATGTCGTATTTGAGAAGGCTTCCATGGTTATTGAGCGCGGAGAAAAAGTTGCTTTCGTCGGTAGAAATGGCGAAGGTAAGTCGACCATGATCAAAGCCATTATGGGTGAAATTGGTTACGAGGGAACCTTAAAAGTGGGCCACAATGCCCAAATCGGTTATTTTGCCCAGAACCAGGCTTCGCTATTGGATGAAGAACTCACGGTGTTTGAGACCATTGACCAGATTGCTGTTGGCGATGCACGAGTCAAAATCAAAGATCTTTTGGGCGCGTTCATGTTCAGTGGCGACGATACAACCAAGAAGGTGAAGGTATTGTCAGGTGGCGAGAAAACACGCCTCGCTATGATCAAGCTTTTACTAGAACCTGTCAATGTGCTTATTCTTGATGAGCCTACCAACCACTTAGACATGAAGACGAAGGACATCATTAAGGATGCCTTGCAGGATTTCGACGGCACGCTCATTCTGGTATCCCACGATAGGGATTTTTTGGATGGACTGGCGACAAAAGTATTTGAATTTGGCAATAAACGGGTAAGAGAACACTTTGAAGATATCAAAGGCTTCTTGGAATACAAGAAAATGAATAGTCTAAAAGATATCGAAAGCGTAAATTAGCATTCTTCCAAATCCGGCAATACAATTTTTACCCCTACAGGACAAATACTATACGTAGGGGTAAAACCCGTTTTCAACGCTTATGCTACAAAGTTAGCCCAGTCAGAGTTGCTTTCATAATCTATCACTGGATCAGCATTGTTTCTCACATTCAACTGCCCATGGAACATCGCCAAGTCGCTAAGGATATGTTGACGGGTGATTTCCACCAATGCGGCATTGAAACCATCTAGTTTTAAAACAAGCTGGAAACTGATAACACGGGCGATCATTCGGCCGATGGTTACCAAATCACGTTGCTTGAATGTCCCATCGATGTTGAAATCCAATTGCGCCTTAAAAAAGTCTGCACTATGGGTGGTATTATGATACGTTCTCAAGAAGCTTAACAGATTTGTCTCCTTTGACCTACGCATCAATTTAAGTGTAGCCTCGGCAATCTGTGCATACAACATCTCATTAGAACCTTCGAAAATCTGGAAGGGTCTGCTATCTGCAACAGCTCTGCCCGCAACATGGTCCAATCGATACCCATTCGCTCCAGCCAACTGCAAACTAATCTGCGCTGACTCTTGCATCAAATCGGTCACCAAAGCTTTCAACGTATTGGCTTCGATACTCAACGTTGCCAGATCATGCTCTATGCCACTTTGGCCAACGCTAAAGGCACACATACCTGAACAGATGGTATAGGCCGTCTGGATTCTTGCAACCTGGTATTTTACAGAATCAATATTCAGTAACGGGGCACCGCTTACCATTCTCTCCTGACAATGTTGCAACGTTTCATCCAAAAGCCTTTTAATAAAGCCCATGCCCATACCCGGAAATTGCAACCTACTGCGGTGAAGCATATCCAACATCAATTTAATGCCGGTGCTTTCTGCCAACAACTTTTGGTCTTCCGGGACAACCACGTCAATTTCATTGATACCATATGGAATGGCGTATAATCCAAGGTTGTTATAACGATGCACCATTGGAATGTGCTGTTCTGGACAGCTGTTATCCGTAACAAAGAAATCAATATCTCTTGCCAGCTCTCCATTCGGATGGAATTTGCGGGCTGTTACCAACCAAAAATCAGCGGCACCGCTTAAGCCCTGCCAGTGCTTCTGCCCGGTGATATGGTACGTGTCTCCCAGATGCTGATAGGAGGTTTTCATGTTCAGGGCATCGCTTCCGTAAGCCTTTTCCGTGATCATCAAGCCACCCATTGCATTGTTTTCGATAAACTGCTTAAACACTCTTTCCTGTACAGAAAATTGCCCATATTTTGCCAACGGCTCTAAGAACAGGGCAATATTGATTCCAAACATTAAGGAAAGCGCCAAGGATTCATAAGACGCTGCAGACAACACACTCAAACACTCCTTAACCAAAATCCCCCTACCGCCGTAAAGCGTCGGAACAGCAACGGCTAAAGGCTTTTTCTTCATGATCTCCGAAAGAAATGATGCCGGAAGATCGCGCTGGAGACTCAATGCGTTAAAGTCATGCGTTTCACGAAACAAATGCTTAAGATGCTTTCTGAAGTCTGTGATAAAGGTATTAAAATCGGTTTGTGCGTCTACTACGTTCATGTCTATTATTACTTTTTTAAAAACAATGTCCTGTCTGTTTAATACAACCCTACGTTCATACAAACAAGCATCTGAAACAAAACTAAGCAGTTATGAAAAAAAAGACTATGAATACTTTGATAAAATATAGGACAAATCGTGCATTACTCTCTCTCGTCTCTCCCTGATTCGTGTCCCTACTATCTTGAACGGTGAAATTGTTTCATGAGGATACGAACCAAAGCGGTATAGTTACCTTGTACACATAAGTCCATAAACTATCGTTTTGCACGATATAGAAGATATACAAGGTATCCCCCTCATTGAGGGGGAGCGCGATTGGAAAGAGCGTTGGAAAGTGGGAGGTAAAACATTCAGCATCGTTATTCTCATTCCTTTCCCTTGTCCTCCCGAATCGAGTTCGGGATAGGTTCTCGAAGAGAGGATAACGTTCCGTGATGGCACACAGATATAAACCCAATGCTAATAATGGAATGTCTATAATAATACACAAAGATGTGTGCCTGTGTGGCTATTTCACATTTTTCCTATAGTCTGACGGCGAAATGCCCACAATCTTTTTAAAAAGACGGGCAAAATAGGACGGATCGGTAAACTCCAATTCGTAGGCGATGCTGGCCACGCTTTTATTGGTTTCTAATAGTAACAACTGGCTGTGGATGATAGCGACTTCCAGGATGAGTTCCTTGGAAGATTTTTTGAATACAGAAGAAACGCAACGGTTAAGGTAATTAATGGAGACGGCCAGCCGATCGGCATAGAAGTCTACCGGTTTGTGCTTATTGAAATGAAGATGCACCAATTGCTTAAAGGCAATGGCGATTTCTTGTCGGCGTTCGAGGGATCTATTGGCTTCAGAAAGTTTAATAATCTTCAGCACAACCGTTTTGAAGAGACTTTCATATAACTCTTTGTAAGGCGTTTTGCTATAAATCTCGCGATATAACAGGTCCAGTAAACCATTCAGCTCTTCGCTATCGGGTTTAGTGAGGTTAAGTAAAGGTGAAATAGTAAAGATATTCAAGATTTCCTGCTCGCGGAAAAGCGAAGTCATCGCCTGCTCTTTAATCAGCACACAATAGCCCTGCGCCGATTTGTCAACAGAATGGATAGCGGATATATGGCCATAATTACAAATCAATACCGAAGGTCCCTGCACCATAAAAGTGGTTGATTCAATCTGTTGTGTGAAATAGCCTTCCGTCAGATGAATCAGCAGGTTATAGCCAAAAAAAATCGGTGGTATCGGAATTTTCAGGTAGGGAGCGATGTCTCTTAACGAAAAAATCTTAATCGGTGTAGGGATATAGGTGAGGTGATTAAGGCTTCCATACATGAACTTGGAGACAAACTCATCGGCATTGATTTGATTCTTTTCCATGACTTTTCCTTTATTTATCCAAATTTCATCATTCTAATTGGATTTGTAAAGCAATAGTTGGTCAGTTTTAATTGAAATAACAGTGGATAGTGGTCCAATCATATAGGATAATCAAAGATATTTGTATATTTTAGAGGAGGCAATGTGGAGATAGGACGCCCTCTCTCCTGCAAAACATAAAAACAACAGCAATGAAACCGATTTTATTGAGTATCTTTTTTCTTATCATCAACCATTTGTCTTTCGCGGAAACACCTTTACGACTGGCCATAGCTGGATTAAGCCATGGGCATGTAGACTGGATTTTCAACAGAAGGGACAAAAAGGACGTCACGCTGATCGGCATCTACGAAACAAATCTCGAGTTGATCGATCGCTATGCCAAACGGTACCATCTGGACAAAGCGCTTTTCTTTACGGATCTGGGCGAAATGTTGGATAACCTAAAACCCGATGCTGTGTCGGCTTTCGGTGCTATCAATGAACATATTGCCATTGTACGCGCCTGCGCACCTCGAAAGATACACGTGATGGTGGAAAAACCCTTGGCAACAACCGTTGCCGATGCCGAGGAAATAGAAGAGCTCTCCCTGCGGCACAAAATACATGTACTGACAAATTTTGAAACGTCGTGGTATGAAAGCAATCAGCAAATCAAAGGGCTGCTGGAGCAAGGCCAATTGGGCGAAGTCCGAAAAGTGATGGTGAATGACGGGCATCAGGGACCAAAGGAAATCGGTGTGAGCAAAGAGTTCCTGGAAATCCTGACGGATCCGGAAAAGAATGGAGCGGGTGCCTTAGTAGATTTTGGTTGCTATGGAGCCAATCTGATGACCTGGCTGATGAAAGGCGAGAGGCCTCTTTCGGTAACGGCTGTGGTGCAACAAAACAAACCCGACATCTACCAAAAGGTGGACGATGAAGCGTCCATCATCCTGCAATATCCGAAAGCACAATGCCTAATTCAAGCCTCGTGGAATTGGCCGTTTTCCAGAAAGGATATGGAAGTGTATGGCACAGAAGGTTATGCCATCGCCTCCGATGCGACAACCCTTCGGCAACGGTTGCAGGGAAACCGCGAGGAAGAAAGAAAACAACTCTCCAAAAGACCGGCCCCGTTTGATGATCCTTTTTCAGTATTGGCCGCTGTAGTGAATGGTTCTCTGGTGTTGGACAGGTTGGATCTTTACGGATTGACCATTAACCGCATCGCTGTTGAAATTCTTGAAGCGGCCATGCAATCGGCAAGGCAACAAAAGACAATATTTTTAAGATAGAAATATATCATTGAACCTTTATTTGCATCCCGAAGCATGGAGAACGCGATGACCACGAATGATTGGAGCTTATCGACCAAAGTCGGTTTCCGGTTTTCTTTCATTTTTATATTATCCTTTATTCTGATCATGAACAATGGGGCCTTCCCCCTATTTAATTATATCAACAAGCCCATTGCGGACCTCATGTACTCGTGTACAACATGGTTTGCCAAACATGTGCTTCATTATGAACACGACTTTACGAGCTATGGCTCCGGAAGCGGCGACACATCTCACGCCTGGATAACGTTGTTGATTCTTTTTCTAGTGGCCATCGTTGGGACTGTTGTGTGGTCTGTTGCAGATAGAAATCGGAAAAGTTACCATACAGGTTATTATTGGCTCACTACCATCATCCGTTATTATATCGCCTTTATGTTGATAAATTATGGGGTAATTAAGCTTGTGCACGCGCAAATGCCCCCTCCCGGCCTAAATCGGCTTATGCAACCTTTGGGCGAGTTTTCTCCGATGGGATTGGCCTGGACTTTCTATGGATATTCAAAAGGGTACAACATTTTTGTGGGAAGCGTGGAGATATTGGCGGGCTTGCTGTTGTTTCGGAGAACGGTAGCACTTGGAGCGTTGATCACCATGGCGACCAGCATCAATATTATGACGGTTAATTATTTTTTTGATGTGCCGGTCAAAATGCTTTCCACCGCTTTATTTGCATTCTCTTTATTTTTACTATTGCCCTACATCCAACCCCTGTATGCACTACTTGTTCAAGGCAAGTCGGATCAACTGAAGACTATTCCGAAGCCTACCTTTGGTAAAGCTTGGAAAAACAAAACAATGATTGTGGCCAAAATAGCCTTTATCAGTATTTTCCTTCTGCAACAAATTGCCGGTCTGCTGAATAGACAAAAATTGATCGATCAATATTTCAAGAAATCACCCTTATACGGGATCTATTTTATCGAAAACAGCAATCACCCTCGAACCAGTATCCCAAACGACTGGATATCTATCGTATTTGAACATGAGGGAAATGCTACTATTCGAGATCGGTATTATGAGCGAAAGAGGGAAAGTATAACAATCGACACAACGGAACAGAAAATCTCATTGAATAATTATACGTTTGACTATGTCGTTATGGAAAACGGAGATATCCGCTTAACAAAAGCCTTCAACGGTCGAACGGAAGAAATCAAATTCGTCAAACAACGGCCAGAAGAATTCGAGCTGATGAAACGGAAATTTAACTGGATACAGGAATATCCTTATAATCGATGACCATCGATCACTGGCAATTGTATCTGTAGGTGTTTTTCACGATCCTGCGGTACATATCCAACCAGGATTTGTCCAAAACTCTTTTTTTCTGAAAACCAATCGGCGACAGACTTGTTCCCTGTATAGACACCAAACAGGAAATAGTATCATGAGAGCCATCTGGACAGGAGCCATCGGATTTGGATTGGTCAATATTCCCATCAAGATTTATAGCGCTACACAGAGCAGTGCATTGGACTTGGACATGCTTGACCGGAAGGACAAATCCAACATCAGGTATAAGCGTGTGAATGAAAACACAGGTAAGGAAGTCAGCTGGGACAACATCGTCAAAGGTTACCTCCTTAAAGATAAATATGTGGTATTGGAAGAATCTGATTTTGAAGAAGCCAGCCCGGAGAAAACCAAGATGATCAACCTGCATTCGTTTGTAAAAACCGAAGAAATTGATAGCATATATTTTGAAACGCCCTATTATCTGGAACCGGCTAAGGGGGGCGAAAAAGCCTATCACCTCCTCTTGAAGGCATTGGAAAAAAGCAAAACCGCAGGATTGGGGTCTTTTGTAATGCGAAATATAGAGAATCTGGCTCTTGTAAAGCCTTATAAAAACCTTCTTGTTCTTAACAAACTGCGGTTTGAAGAAGAAATCCGCAGTATAGACGACCTCAAGCTACCGGGAAATGCACGGCTGAAAAAAGAAGAAATGGATATGGCCCTCCAGCTGATAAAGCAGCATTCGGAACCTTTTGATATCTCCAGGTACAAAAATGAATATACGGCAGAGCTGATCAAAATCATCAAACAGAAGGCTAAGGGAAAGCACACCTCCATTCGCAAGATCAATGTGGAAAACACCAAATCCGCCGATTTGCTCAGCAAATTAAAAGCCAGCTTGGCGTAAGAGATCTGGAGATGCCCTACAACGTGGAGAGAGCCTGTTTTATATTTACAGGGTTATCCCAAAGCCTAGCCCAAGGGTCATCTATCTGATCCACGCGTTTTAATACAGTCCTGATGTTGAAATCTGCGATGCGCAGGCGGGACTTCAGCTCGTCCCAATGCAATGGTGTGCTGACCGTGGCCCCTTCCTTAGGTCGTAGCGAATAAGGTGCAACCACTGTTTGGCCTCGTCGATTTTGCAGAAAATCTAAGTAAATCAGCCCTTTTCGCTTCTTAGGGTCTCTTACCACACTGGTTGTCTCCGGATGCCTTTCCTGCACCATTTGTGCTAAGAGTTGTACAAAGTCCCGTACCATTTCGAAATCGTATTTCTTATTGACGTAAAGATAAACATGCAGTCCGGTAGATCCTGACGTCTTCAAAAAGGCCGTCAGCTTCATTTCATCCAAAATGGCTTTTGCTGTTCGGGCTACTTGGATAACCTCTTCAAAGGCAGCACCATTGGGATCGAGATCCAATACTGCAAAATCAGGATTTTCAGGCTTTTGATAGGTGGACAGCCAAGGGTTGATTTCAATAGAACCTAAGTTGGCTATATACAGCAATGTTGCCTTGTCGTTGCATATGATATAATCAATTTTCTTGCCCGTACTATCGGCATGTACGGGAACGGTTTTCAACCAATTCGGGATTTTTTCGGTATCGACATCTTTTTGGAAAAAGCCCTCTTCTTCAATACCGTTAGGAAAACGATGTAATGAGATAGGTTTATTTTTGAGATAAGGCAAAATATGGTCTGCCATTTCTTCGTAATAGGCGATCATCTGTCCCTTTACATAGTTGTCTTTCGGCCAATATAGTTTATGGAGGTTTGTCAACTGCACCTCTTTGCGACCGATGCGGATTACTTCTTCATTTTTAGTTGCTTCCATTGCTTCCTCTTTTTCGATTTCATCGGGATTTTTGTCTTCGCGCAACCCTTTAAATACAGGATGACGCAGATGTTCATCACGAGTCCATTCCGAATAATACACTTCACACACCAAGACAGGCTTTAACCAAGTGACCTCTTTTTCTTTAGCGACCTTGGTTTTCGCAGGGAAGGGCTTTTGGGGACTTTCCAGCTCCTCCATCCGTTTATGGACATTTTTTAAGCTAGCTGTATCAAAACCGGTTCCACAATTGCCTATATAAGTCAGCTCTCCATCTCTGTAGATACCCAACACCAAAGCGCCAAAGAAGCTTCTGCTTCCTTGTGGTGTGGTATAGCCACAGATGACAGCCTCCTGTGTCTGTTTTAGCTTAAATTTTACCCAGTCCGAACTGCGCCTGCCTTCTAAATAACTGCTGTGTTTCTCCTTTGCAACGATACCTTCCCACGCATGTTTTTCGGCCTGTTGCAGTATATCTTTTGATGCTGCTTTAAGTTCTTCTACAGGTTGTATAATGGTTTTGGGTGCTATCCGACGTAGGAACAATGCCAGTAGATCCTTGCGTTCTGTAAGTTCATAGGCCGTAACGTTTTCTCCTTCAAGACGAAGGAGATCAAAAACATAATACCGTAGGTGCAGATTACTGGGAACGGGTTCGCCACTTGCAATTAATTGAAAATGTGGCCTGCCCGCTTTGTCTTCGATCGCCAACTCGCCATCGATGCACACTTGACGGTCTACTCGGGATAGCTCTTCCAGCAATGAAGGAAAAAGATGGTTCATGCTTTTTCCATTACGGGAATACAGGTATATGCCGGTAGCATCGCATATACTCAATATCCGAAAGCCGTCGTATTTTTTCTCATATATCCACGTGCCACCAGAAGGGAGCTGGTCAACCAACTTGGCCAACATGGGTTTGGGTATAGAATGATCAGATGCTACAGCCTGCTTGGATTTCTTCTCCTTTTTGAAATCCACCCCTGCTTTTTTGATCTGATCTGGAATACTGTCTTCACTGTCATACGCTTTATCCAACGCGTATCTATCCTTGTGTTTGATCAACAGCCAGGCATTATCTTCGCCACTTTTCATCCGCACCAATGCAAACTCACCACGCAAGATATGACCATGCAATTTGAATTTCAAAGATCCTTTTTTCCAATCCTGCAGGAACGTCTTTTCATCTTTAGTTTCCAAAAACTCGTAATAACCCGAATCAAAAATATGGACGACTCCTGCTCCGTAGTTGCCCGGAGGGATAATCCCTTCAAATGACGCATAATCGATGGGATGATCCTCGACCTGCATAGCAAGCCGTTTGTCTTTGGGGTTAAGGGAAGGTCCCTTCGGCACGGCCCAGCTTTTAAGCACGCCGTTCAATTCCAACCTAAAATCATAATGAAGGCGGGAAGCATGGTGCCGCTGGACGACAAAACGCAACTTGTGGCCACTCTTTTTAGAAATGGACGATTTTCCCTCCGGCTCTTGGGTTTTCTTAAAATCTCTTTTCTGATGGTATGTGGATAATTTGGGCATGCCTTTTATTTTTCTGAACAGCCAAACGGCCATAAGGTTTTGGATAAGATCGTCATAAGCGACAGATTTCTAATCGTATGGCGTCGAATGTTTCTTTCAATTAATGGAAATTATATCGTAAGTTTGATTATCACAAACAGATATCCTGCAATGAAAACACTAAAGATCGTATGGTTTTGCCTCATTCTATCCATAACCAATTTTTCAAGTATAAAAGCAAAAGTTTCATTACCATCTATTTTTAGCAATAACATGGTCTTACAACGGCATGCAACGCCGTGGATATGGGGTACAGCAACTGCCGGAAAAACGATCGAAATCACCACTTCATGGGATAACAAAAAATACCAAATAACAGCCGACCAAAACGGAGATTGGAGACTGCGTGTCAAAACTTCAAACCATGGTGGCCCTTATTCTATCCGCATTACGGAAGGAAATACAATTCTATTAGAAAATATCCTCATAGGCGATGTGTGGATCTGCTCCGGTCAATCCAATATGGAAATGCCATTGGCAGGTTGGGGAAAAATAGACAATTATGAAAACGAAATCGCCAAGGCTAATTATCCAAATATACGCTTATTGCAGGTAGAAAAAGCGATGGCAGAAAAACCAACCACAACGATATCCGTCCGAAACAACCAATGGGATATGTGCACCCCCGGCAATATAGCTGATTTTTCTGCTACGGCCTATTTTTTTGCGAGGGAGGTGCATGAAAAGACGAAAATCCCTATTGGATTGATCCACACCTCATGGGGTGGCACTGTGGCAGAAGCGTGGATGGAAAAAGAAGCACTCCACCCCTTTCCCACGCTGTACAGTGCGGCACAAGCCGTTTATGAAGGTACCGTCAATCCGGAATGGGAACGTGCCCAAAAGAAATTTATGGAATGGTCGCAGACGTTGCTACAAAAAGATGCCGGCTATCAAAACGGCATGCCCCTTTGGGCTACGTCCGGGCTTGCTACCGATGATTGGGAACAGATGGCGCTCCCCGACACATGGGAAAACAAAGGTTTAGTGGATTTTGATGGGGCGGTTTGGTTTCGCAAAAAGGTAGTATTGGAAAAAGCGTGGACCCAGGGAGATCTGTATCTGGTTTTCACCGCTGACGACGCCGATATCGTCTGGTTTAATGGAAGGCAAATTGGTGCTACTTCAGGTTGGAACGTCCAACGGGAATATAAAATTCCGAAAGAACTGATTAAGGAAGGTGAGCATACTATTGCCATTCGTGTCTTCGATACCGGCGGTGACGGCGGTGTTTATACAGACACATTTCATTTGAGATCCGAAGACGGCCGCACTTTGAATCTTTCGGGAAAATGGGATTACAAGATCGGCTTACAAGTGAAAGAGGTAATGGAACGGCCTTCCGAAGAAAAGGGTCCGAATCGGCCTACCGTGCTATACAATGGCATGATACATCCATTTAAGGATTATGCCATCAAAGGAGCCATCTGGTATCAAGGAGAAAGCAATGTCGCCAGGGCGGTGCAGTACCGCACCTTGTTTCCAGCGCTTATCGAGTGTTGGCGCAACGCTTTTCAATCTCCTGAAATGCCTTTTTACTTTGTACAATTGGCCAGTTTCATGCAAAGGGACTCGATTCCGGTAAACTCACCGTGGGCTTTATTGCGCGAAGCCCAAGATATGACCGCAGAATTGCCATACACAGGCATGGCGACGGCTATCGATATCGGTGATGCCTTAGATATCCATCCCAAGAACAAGCAGGAAGTTGGGCGCAGGCTGGCCTTGTGGGCATTGGCAAAAGATTATAAGCAAAAGATAGTATTTTCAGGTCCGGCGTTCCAATCCCACAAAGTAGAAGAAAACACGATAAAAATCCGTTTCACGCATGCAAAAGGTTTACATGCCATGGACCATAAACCGGTAATGGGGTTTTCTATTGCTGGAACTGATCGAAAATTCTATTGGGCAATGGCCGAAATTGTGGGCGATGAAATCGTTGTGCGTGCACCAGAAGTACCCCATCCCGTAGCTGTACGTTATGCCTGGGCCAACAATTCCGACGGAAATGTGTATAATGGCGCCAACCTACCTGCATTGCCATTTAGGACAGACAGTTGGTAACCGGGGAGTAATTTTATTCATGCACAACGGGTGGAAGTTAATATCCATCCAAATGATCGGTATAATCCAGCTTTCGGATACTGTTTTCCAATGTTGCCATATCATCGGGGTGCAGAGGCAATAAATTGGCCAACGCTTGCTTAATATCCTTTAATTGGGCCAATGTACGTATTCCCACAGGTACTGTGGCTACAATTGAATGGTTCAACACATAGGATAATAGCACATTAGATTTATATACATGAAGTTTTTGTGCAAGTTTGTCGACAGCTTTATCTGCATGCAAAACCTCGCTGGAGGTTAATTGCAGATAAGGGGCAGAAGGTTTATCTAGCAGCAATCCCTGTGTTAAAGCACCTCGGGCGATGACTGAGATACCCTTTTCTCGCAACAAGGGGAACATTCTCTCTGCCCGTCTATCCAATAGGCTATATTGCATCATCACGCTGACTATATTCGAACGTTCGGCGTAAGTACGAATGACATTGGGACGTATAGAAGAAATACCGTAGTACCGAATCTTGCCCTGTTTAACCAACAGCTCAAAAGCCTCAATAATGTCATCGATAGGATCATCGATAGTACCTCCATGCAATTGATAAAGATCAATATAATCGGTCTTCAAACGCGATAAAGAGGATTCAACCGTTTTGAGGATATAGGGCTTAGAGGCTTTCCAATCCCAAGTGCTGCCATCGGATCGCCATTGGTTGCCCACCTTTGTCGCCAGCACAACTTTGCTCCGAAAGGCTGATAGCGCTTGGCCAATCAAACTCTCGTTTATACCACGTTCATACAAATCAGCGGTGTCAAAATAATTGATTCCTGATGCATAGGCCTGTTGTAAGATATCCACATTCAGTTTGCTTGCGCCTCCCTTCAGTGACATGGTGCCAAAACTAACCGGCGATACCTTCAAATCTGATTTTCCCAATATATTATACTGCATCGTCATTCCTCACTCCAACCTGTACGATTTTTTGTCACTCGATCTCTCCTCCACCCGATTGCCCTGCTTGACTTGTTGCATCTTTCGCCTTAATACCTAACAATTCAATCTCAAAGACCAACGCACTGTAGGGGGGAATATTTGCTCCTGCCCCACGCTCGCCGTAGCCCAGGGCTGAAGGAATATACAGCTTATATTTCGATCCAACCGACATGAGCGGAATGCCCATCTGCCAGCCTTTGATGACCCGGCCCAAATCTAAATCCAACGGTTGTCCACGATCATAGGAATTGTCGAATTCCGTCCCGTTTGCCAAAGCTCCCTTATAATGTACGCTTATTTCGTCATCCATGGTTGGTTTGGCACCGCTTCCTTCGCTGATCACCTCATAATATAAGCCATCTTGCAGATGCTTGATATTTGGATTGGTTTTAATCGATGCAAAGAACGCCGTTTCCGCTGCTTGCAGTTTGGCTATTCTGCGTTCCGCTGCCTTATTAAAGGCATCCTTGATGATCCGCATTTTTTCTTCTTCTCCAAATAGTGCATCACCTCCCTTATAAGTTGTTTCCAGTCCTTTCAAAAAGCTGGCAACATCCACTTCGATACCATTGCTGGAAAGCGATTTGCCAATATCCATGCCCAAAGCATATGATACCGAGTCCTGATTTGTTTTCAAACTTTGCGCTTTTGCTTCACCGAGTTGTGCCAGCGCAACCAATCCTGCACAACCTACCATTTTTATTATAATGTCCATTATCGATGTTTTTCTACAATTTTTGTCATGATATCTTTTGTCATATCGGGATAATCCACATTCACTTTGTTCTTGCTGTTTAACCAAGACTCAATATCATAATGATATTTTTTCTTTAAGCTATTAATGACCGGAACACCCATCAGCTCTAATGCTGCTGCATTCAAATGCTGTTCATATTGGTTTTTCATCGGGATGACCAACAGCTTCTTTCCCAAATACAGTGCCTCAGCCGGTGTTTCAAATCCTGCCCCGCACAATACGCCTGCGGCATTGGCCATGCTTTTTACAAATGTATCGCTTTGAATGGGATTAATCGAAACATTCTTTAAGGTAAAAGGTTTTTTATTGTGCTTCGAATACACATCCCATTTGATGTCCGGGAACTTGGACAGATGCTTGAGCAAATGGGCATCGTCATACGACGGCAGATAAACCGTATAGTGCCCCAAGTCTTTTGGTTCCAGCTCACGTATGGATTGCCGAATTACGGGTGTAAAAATATGGTCATTATAGGATTTGAAATGAAAACCATACGATACACTCGAAGGTGCGTAGTTTTTCATGATAAACTTGCCTAGCATATCCGTTTCTTCGGGCTTCGGACTAGAAGCATCCAACGCCCCTATCTGATGGCTTAAGCCGATGCAGGGAATTTCCTTTGTTTGACATGCCCAAGCCGAAATAGGTTCAAAATCGTTGATAATCAAATCATATTGTTCTACCGGAAGGCCGTTGATCTCCTGCAGGAATTTACGCACCGTAGAACTCATAAACGTACGCCATAAATCCACACCACCCGATTTACCAAAAATAAAGCTCAATCCGTGCAGGCGATATTTTACCTTAAACGGCAATTCAATATCGGCCTGAATTCCACTGACCAGTACATCCACTTCGCCCATTTCCTGCAAAATAGGGATGATATCCAATGCCCTGCACAAATGTCCGTTCCCTGTACCCTGCACGGCGTACAAAATTTTCATAAACACATGAATTATTCCGGTGTCCAAAGTACTAATTTTTAAAGTACAGGACAAAAAAACTCGCTATTTTCCGTTTTTTTCAGGAAATCATTATCTTTATCCTGACCAATAATATAGACGAATCATGAAAAGCAAAGTACGGTATCTCTTGGCTTTCCTCATCGTTCAGCTCTGTTGTTCATGGGGATTCTATGCCCATAAACTCATCAACCAATCTGCCGTGTTTACACTTCCCACTTCCTTGGCACAATTTTACAAAAAACATATCGGGCTCATTACGGAAAAAGCCGTTGATGCTGACAAACGATGCTATGTGGATACGTTGGAATCTCCTCGACATTTTATCGATATCGACGAATATGGAGAATCGTCCATAGACTCCATTCCCGTGCATTGGCGTCAGGCCGTAGAGAAATATGAAGAACGACGTGTACGTGCGCAAGGAATCGTTCCTTGGCAAATCTATCTGTCTTATCAGAATCTGGTGAAAGCTTTTTCCCAAAGTGATGTCAATAAAATCATTAAACATGCAGCCGATCTGGGGCATTATGTGGCAGATGCCCATGTGCCCTTGCACACCACCAAAAACTACAACGGGCAATTTACCAACCAAATAGGTATCCATGCTTTTTGGGAAAGCAGGTTGCCGGAAATGTTCGCCCCGAAATATAACCTCTTAGTGGGCAAAGCAACCTATATTGATGACCCGTTGGAATTGGCTTGGACGATTGTCAAAGAAAGCAACGCCTTAGTGGATACAGTTCTCCGGATTGAAAAAAGCCTCTCCGAAACGTTTCCAAAAGATAAACAGAAGAGCTACATCGAAAGAAAAAATGTATTGGTATTGACCTATTCCGACGCTTACACTACGGCTTATCATGACCATATGCAAGGCATGGTGGAAGCACGCATGCGCAAATCCATCCAGCGAATAGGCTCGTATTGGTTTTCCGCTTGGGTAGATGCCGGCCAACCCAAGTTGGATATGAAATATGTACCGCTACACACAGAAGACATTCCCGATATCCAGAATAGAAGAATTATTGGACGAGAAGAATGGCATGAGTGAAGAAGCAACTCAAAATTCACATCAATTTCAACATATTAGCGTGCAGGATTTCCAATGACTTCTCGATTTCTGAACTATCCAAGTGGCCAAATCCAAGGCGTATAGCCGTTATTTTACGGTTTTGGTAGAGCAGGTTTTTCGGGATGAACACATCCTCCTTGGCACACAAATTAGCCAATTGAAGCAAAGGCAAGTCGCTGTTCCACTTGGTCCAAAGCGCCAAGCCGCCCGTAGGCTTTTGAAACGATACTTGATCTTTAAATGCCGTCTCTAAAATAGCACAGCACAAATCCCGCCTTTCCCGGTATACTTTCAATGACTTCTTCAGGTGCCGATGGATTTCACCCTCTTCAATCATTTCGCCCAAAGCCTGTTCCATGATAATATCGCCCTGCCGGTCAATAATGCCCAAATATTTCCGCATTTCTGCCATCAGATTGTCTGGTGCAACCACAAACCCCGTGCGAAATGCCGGAGCCAAGGACTTGCCAAATGAACCCACATAGACCACCATACCATCTAAATCTGCACTAGCCAAAGGCATGACAGCTGAGGGTTCGTACTGAAAGTCGCTATCGTAGTCGTCTTCCAAAATGACGAAGCCATAGGCAACGGCCAATTGCAACAAGTCCATCCTACGCTGTGCTGATAAGGTGACGGTTGTCGGATAATGGTGATGTGGCGTAATATAAACCATGCGGATATCGCCGGGCTTAAAACAGTCACGGATGTAATCGACATCCACCCCATTCTCATCAATTGGAATGGTAAGTACCGTGGCACCCATCCGCTGGAAAACCATATTGGCCGAAAACATACTCAACTCCCCTACCAAAACTTTGTCGCCGTGGGATAACAGTATCTGAGAAATGATGTACAAGCTCATTTCCACGCTACGTGTAATCAATAAATTGTTTTTGGAAATATGCAATCCTCTCGAAAAGTTGAGGTAATTACTCAATTGTTCCTTGAAATAGGCACTTCCCTCCTGGTTATATCTGCGGATACGGCGTATATTGCTTTTACGTTTCAACGAAGCGCTGTACAAGCTGGAAAGATTTTGCATTTGGGTCAGACGCATATCGGGCTGTCCGTCATTAAACTGCAACGAACAATCTGAAAGCTCATAAGGGCTGTCCAAAACTGTCGATTTTCGAAAGAAATAGCCTGTTTCGGTCGGATATTTGGCCAACGAAACCAACTTTTGATAAGGCCTTTCGCGCAATAGCTCCCCCACCTGTTGGATGACAAACGTTCCTTTATTGGGCTTCACCTCTATCCAACCCTGCGCTTCCAACTCGCTATAGATGGCGATGACCGTTTTTCGATGCACGTTTAATAAGTTGCTCAAAGCCCGTGTTCCCGGCAACTTGGTGCCCACTAATAAATAACCACGTTGTATCGCATTGATGACCTGTTGGGAAACCTGTACATAAATAGGTTGCACCGATTGCCTGTCAATAGTGACAAAACTAGAAAACAAATCCAAAACCGGACTACTCATATTATTAAAATCGGAACCATCAAATAATCCGGAAAGATAACACTTTTGCAGTATGAAATACCGTACTACAAAACAAATTTTATTAGCAAGTGTCTTGCTTCCTTTATGGGGAATGGCTCAAGAAGTCAAACAGGAGAACATTCAAGAGGTCATAGTGCATGCCAACCGGTTACAGATCCCATTCAGTAAGGATAATCGCAATGTGGAAGTGCTTACCGCCAAGGATATACAAAAACTACCCGCAAAGTCACTAAATGAGGTATTGACGTTTTTAAATGGTGTGGATATCCGTCAACGTGGCCCTTTCGGCACGCAAGCAGACATGAGCATTGATGGAGGCAGTTTCGAACAGACACTGCTCTTGGTCAATGGCGTGAAAGTATCCGACCCGCAAACCGCCCATCACAGCTTAAACCTGCCTATCCCTCTGGAGGCCATTGAGCGTATCGAAGTATTAAGAGGTCCCGCAGCCCGCATTTACGGCATCACTGCCTTAACTGGTGCCATCAATATTATCACCAAGTCAGTTGAACACACCAGCATAACGGCACATATCTACGCCGGATCAGGCTTCAAAGGTCGCGAGGAAGAAGACAAATCGGGAATCTACCAACATTCGGGTGCATTGATCGGTGCTACCTGGCAACAAGAAGGCCATCAACACCAAATCTACTACAACAGGGAAAAGTCCAATGGGCAGCGATATAACAGTGCTTCAGAAAACGATAAGCTATTTTATCAGGGAAATTTGGATATGAATGCCCACAACAAAATGGAATGGTTAGCCAGTTATCTATACAATGCATTTGGCGCCAATGGCTTTTATGCCGCACCGGGCGACAAGGAATCAGAAGAAATCGTCAAAACCTTTTTTACAAGCATAGCTTCCAAGCATCAAATCACAGATAAATTATACATCAGTCCGAGGATCAGCAACCGTGCCAATGACGATGATTATCGCTATTTCAAGCATGACCTGTCACGGGCCAGAAGCAAGCATTATAACAATGCCTTGTCTGCAGAGCTGAACACCCGATACCAAACATCCTTTGGTGATTTTGGTTTCGGATGGGAATCCCGCTTTGAAGACATCCGCAGCACCAATTTGGGAAATCATGAACGAAAAAACCATGGTGCATATGGTGAGTTCCGAACCGAAAACATCCGCAATCTTACATTGAATGTTGGGGCGTATCTTAACTACAACAGCCAATATGGCTGGCAACTGTATCCCGGAGTGGATATGGGCTATTCCTTTACCCCACAATGGAAGGTCGTGTTCAATGCCGGATCAAGCCAACGCATTCCCTCCTTCACCGATTTATATTTGAACCAACGCCCAGGAAATATTGGCAATCCTGACCTGCGCTCGGAAAATGCCTGGCAAATAGAGGGAGCCGTGAAATTTCAATCTGAAAAGCTGACCGGACATGCCGGTTATTTCCGCCGCACGATCAGCGATTTCATCGATTGGGTGCGGCAGGCTTCCGATGAACCTTACCAACCTTTTAATTTAGGAAAAAACGTTGTGAACGGCATTAATAGCAATCTAAACTACCGCATCGAGGCCAACCGGACCACGTTTAACCTGAATGCAGGTTACAACTTTTTGGATCCCAGCATCAAAACCAACGATGCCGTCGATTCAAAATACACTCTAGAAAACCTCAAACATCAAGCAAAACTATTATTAACTGCTCAACAGCACGGATGGGGCCTGTCCCTGGCCAATCGGTTCAATCAACGGATATCCAACACCTCTTACTTCTTAACCGATATCCGCTTGAGTTGCACATTGACCAATTTCACGGTTTATGCCGACGCACAAAACCTATTTGATGTCACCTATATCGAGAGTGCAGCGATACCCATGCCGGGACGATGGTTTAGCACGGGATTGAAATATCAATGGGTTAAAAGATAAAAACAGAACAGCATTACAAATCCATAAATACTTTTTTCGCGAACGTAAAGCGAACATTGTCTGAATTTTTTCCCGTCAAGGTAAAATTGGTGAAACCCTTTTCAAATTGCATATTGGAAAGGGTTTCGCCGTCAAATACGATCCGCAGGACGCTCTCATCGTAACCATAGCCACGATTGGTTTTGTTTGGCAAGATATCTTTGATGATATTTTCCCCTACCGGAATGGTGACGCCGTCTTTGACCAATGGCCTATCTAAGAATACTTCTACCGAAGCTGTGTTGATGGAGTTAAGGCATATGCCCGGGTCTTTTGAAAAAGCGTTGGCCGTAGGGACAATATTCCATTTATGGGTAAGGTACAATTTTTCAAACTCCACATAGAGTTCAAATACATTGGATATTGTATCCGGGCGGTAATACCCTTCGATTTGCTGAATGGCAAACCTTCCGTTCTCTGTGAGGACATATTTACCGCTTTCGCAACTGGCCATCAGAACAAACGATAACACAAATAATAATACGCTTTTTTTCATAGCGAAACATGATTTGGACATATAAACAACAGACATCTATCTAAAAACAAAACTTAGCGATACGCCATGAGATGGTACGTTAACCGACTCGTGAACAACCCTATACACCGTCGGTCCTGTGCCGTCCGTGCGGTATGTTGTACCTTCAAAATTGAGCAACTCAAAATTATAAGCCAGATGAAGCAACTCGCCATGCTTAAATCGAACAGCTACCCCTGCAATTCCTCCTGTAGACAAACCCATCCTAAAAGAGGAAAACATATTGTTTCGGAGACCTATCCTGCCCTCCATAAAAGGCTGAAAAGTTTTGTCCGTAAAGTAATACCGCGAATTGAAGGTCATTACACCCTGATGTCCAAGCTTTAATACATGGTCTTCACCTGCCTTGAACGGCGTAGGATACACTTCACCGGAATCAGTTTGCCGAAAACCGATTCTGGCTCCAACCCAAAGCTTGGGATTCACGGTATAATAAACCGATCCATTGACGCCAATATGGGCATAACTACCCAAGAAAGCTCCTGAAGCAAGCTCTATCCCTGCCCTTACCTTATTTGCCTTTATCGAATCCTGCTGGGCAAATGAAGTTTTTATGCTAAAAAGAATGATACTCCATACTAAAACGTGGATACTGCGCATCTGTTAATAATTTATTACAAATAAACGAACAAAAACAGGATACGCGACATATTGATTTACAATTTTTCAATTTTATTTGAAATATGAGATTTAAACGGTTTAATCCAAAAAGGGTTCCATTACATGGTTTGCTACGTTTTTTCAAATCAATCATGCACGAAAAATATTTTATCCAAATTAAATAGTTTATATTTGAAATATGCGTATAATCAAATAAGCTAATTGATGGAAATCGTAATATTAATCGTAGGGATTATTATCCTTATGTTCCTCATCAACCAACAAAAAGAGGCCATTAGGTCCTTGGACAAAAACCTGTTCCACACCCATGACCTTCTGCAACAATTACAGAAAAAAATAGAACAACTTGCCCCGGAACAGCCTATAGAAGAAAAAGATCCTTCTATTTCCGTTGACAAACCTATTTCCGCCTTCTCGGAACCGGAAATTACCGCTACGGAAGAATCCATTCCACTACATGAGGAGACTCTGGCAAGTGTACCGCCACCTCTCCCACCGATAGACCAAGAATTACCGAAAGGAACGGACATATCCGTCGATCCGGAAGAACCGGACATTGTCAGGGAACATTTTAACATCAATGAGCCTATCAGGCACCAAACACAGGGACCGGCCACACCGAGGCTCAGCTGGTTTGAACGCTTCAAGCAGAACAACCCCGATGTCGAACGCTTTATCGGTGAGAACCTGGTCAACAAGATCGGTATCCTCATATTGGTATTGGGCATCAGCTATTTCGTGAAGTATGCTATCGATCGCGAATGGATCAACGAGCCGATGCGCGTGGGGATCGGCATTTTATCGGGCGGTATCTTGTTGGGCATTGCCCACCGCTTACGCCAAAAATACCAGGCTTTTAGTTCGGTTTTTGTGGCTGGAGGTATTGCTGTCTTTTATTTCACGATTGGCATTGCTTTTCAGGATTACCAGCTGTTTAGCCAAACCGCCGCTTTCATCATTATGGTACTGATTACCGTATTCAGCGCTTTTGTTTCAATTGCCTACAATCGCCAAGAATTAGGCATATTAACAATTATCGGTGGATTTTCCGTACCATTCATCGTCAGCACAGATTCAGGAAATTATCATGTATTATTCACCTATTTGGCAATTTTGAACGTCGGGATGTTGACCGTCTCCTACTATAAAAGATGGCATTGGGCTAATTTCACGGCCTTTTTACTCACCCTCTCGATTTACACAGGCTGGTATCTATTCGACTATTTTGCAAATAAAGAGATATATCTACACGCTTTGGGCTATGCAGCCCTCTTTTATATCATTTTTAGTATCGCCTTTGTGTTGAACAATGTCAAAACAAAGAACAAATTTGCCAATTACGAAATTGGGGCGATTATCTTGAACACCTTTTGTTTTTACGGCTTCGGATTGCAGTCGATCCAAAGCTATGTCCCCAGCTATGCAGGACTTTTCACATTAGGCCTGGCCATGTACAATCTTGTCTATGCTGGCTTTATTTTCCGAAATTACAAGTTTGACAAAAGCATTCTCTATGTATTGATCGGCTTGGCATTGACCTTCGCGACGATTACCGTTCCGACACAGTTTGAAGGAAATTACATTACATTATTTTGGGCATGTGAAGCCGTATTGCTATTTTGGTTGACGAAAAAATCGCATCTAAAAGGCTTCACGATAGCCGGCATCATTGTACAGGGATTAGCGTTTATCAGCCTGTTAATGGATTGGCTAAAATACCAAATGTATCAGGTAGACGGCATTTTTGTTTTTAACAATATCTTCCTGACAGGTTTAGTGGCCATTGGTTCGTTCTTGCTTACCCATAGACTTTTCAAAACCTACGATTTTCAATTCAAATTATGGGAAGGGAAATTCAATCCTGTCTTTTACCGAAAATTCGTTTTTGCCTTCGCGCTTATTTTGGGTTATATTGTCCCTATACTTGATATACAATTTTTTGTATACAATGACCTTTCCTATAACAGCGGTACAAATGCAGCATTTATCTATCTTTTCCATATGCTATACAGCGCTGCATTGGTTTTCTTTGGCCTTCGGTCGGCCCAGGACAGCAATTACCGGCTGGTCTATTATCTTATAGCACTTAATGTCATGGGATTTATTTTTATAGGATACCGCTTCCCTATACAGGAAATAGAAGAAGTTTTCTATAGCGACGGAAATCCACAAATTAAATATGCGTTCTTTTTACATTATGTGAGCCTGCTGTGTTTGGTATACCAAATATGGGTGGTCATCAGAGCATCCATACAACAACAAACGCCCGCGCTTTTGCGTCTCCGTATCATGCCTTGGTTGCTCACCTTCGCCATTGTTTACATTTGCAGTGTGGAAGCCAACATTCACTTTTTGCATTTCACGACCGATTTCGATAGCTTTTATCGCACAAAGTCCTTCGTGATTAAAGTTATCTTTCCGATCTTATGGGGAACTCTATCATTTGTTTTCCTCATTTATGGCGTACGTCAAAACGTGAAAACCGTTCGGATTATAGCCTTATCGCTATTAGGGTTGACCATCTTGAAGCTGTTCGTGTATGACATTACAGAAGTTTCGGAGACTGGCAAAATCATCGCCTTTATTCTTTTGGGCATCTTGATATTGGTGATTTCCTTCGTATACCAAAAGATTAAAAAATTAGTGGTGGACAATGAAACAACAAACAATGAAAAAGATAGTTAGAGCCTGTTTAAATTTTATATTTATGTTTTTTTATCGCGCTTCGACTCCGCTCAGCGTGACAAAAAAACGGAAGAGTCATCCTGAGCAGCGTCGAAGGATAGACATGCAAAGTTTTACTTCCATTTTTAAACAGGCTTTTAATATCCTCTTTTTTATAAGCTTAACGTTCCCTTTATTTGGGCAACAATACAAGGCGCAGTTAAAACCCATTGGAAAGACAGATATCCAAACGATTCGCCTGTCACAGGAGGTGCGGTCCATCATTGGTTACCAAACGGATTTCATACGGATAAAAAACGATGCGCATACCGAAATATCCTATGTTGTCAAAGAGGTTCCTTCAGAAGAAGTTTTCTTCGTAATTGACACCACGATGAAGAAAACTATCCTACCGGATAGTTGTACGCAGGTAACGGTAGAAAATAAAGGAAAGACGCTACAAGATAAGCTCTATCTACAAATCGCAAACACTTTGGTGAGGAAAAATTATAAAATCGAAGGAAGCTATAATTTGGAGGATTGGTACAGTTTAGTCGACGACGGGCAATTAAAAGGCACATACAAGGAAAAACATCATGCTTTTGAGAAAAAGATAGACTATCCGTTGAATGACTATCGGTATATCCGGATCACATTTGACGATAGGGAAAGTGCGCCGTTTAATATATTGACGGCTGGTCATTATCAACGATATACATATGGAAAATCCTGGCAGAAAGTACCGGGCGTTTCTTACCAGGTATATCATGACAAAGCCAATAAAAAATCCGTCGTGCGCGTGCATTTCGACAAAAGGCAGGCGATTGATCGCATTCAACTGCATATCGATAGCTTAATGCCTTTTCGACGTTCGGCCACTATCTTAAAGACGGTTAGCTTTAAAGAAAAAAAACGGGTACAATCTGCCACAAAACAGGAAATAACTCATTTTACCCTAGAAAATGCCGTAGCAGACCTACTCCTACCAGCCACCTTTGTAGATAGTCTTGATATCCAAATCCATAACCTAGACAGCGAACCACTGCAAATAGATAGTATTTCATTTTACCAATATCCCATTGATCTTGTCGCTTATTTAGGTGCTGACAGGACCTATACTCTTTTCATTGATACTACAGCCCAAGCACCACATTATGACTATACCGATGATATGAATTTTAAAGCAAAAAGAGAATCATCAGTAATCGAATTGGAAGCCCTCCAAATGTTAGACAGTGTCACGAAGGAAAAAGAGAAACCCTATGGAAAAATAGTATTGTGGGTGAGTATCATCGTCGGCGTGCTAGTTGTTTTTTATTTTGGATCTTCCCTGTTGCGAGATATGAAAAAGGAATAGATATTCTTGTTTAAGGGCTGTTTAAATTTTATGTTTATGTTTTTTTATCGCACTTCGACTCCGCTCAGCGTGACAAAAAACGGAAGTGTCATCCTAGGCGGAGTCGAAGGATAGGTCTCTCTGCCGCAAGTTTTTAGCGAAGCGGTAACATCACTGGACTCGTACTCGTTTTCAACGAGTATGAAGAGTGCCACCATACTCGTTACCTCCACGTTCAAACGAGAACGAGTGGAGGTCACCAACCGACCGGAGGGAGCTCTACAAAGTAAAACTTGGAAGAGCGCAGTTTTACTTCTATTTTTAATATAGTCCCTATGAATAAAGCCTCAAAAATACCGTTTCACAATGCGCAGTTTATGGGTGTACCTTCCCAGTTCTTTGTTGACAATACCTTCAGGATCCAGACCATCTATGCGTACACGGGCAGAGGCATGTATAATCGTTTCCGAATCGATCATCACTCCAACATGTGTGATCTTTCCCTCTTCATTGTCAAAAAAAGCCAGGTCGCCAGCTTTTATTTCCTGCAGGAAATCAACAACCTTTCCGATAGTCGCCTGCTGATAGGCATCTCGCGGTAATACTAAGCCAAAATGCCGGTACATAGCTTGGCTCAATCCCGAACAGTCTATCCCGTAATGTGACCGCCCGCCCCATAGATATGGGCTATCCTTATAATAGTCGATTAATTTCGGAAATTCCACATCGAAATCAGCAAGGGTGGGGCGGCGCAACTTACCTTCTATCTCAAACCATTCCTCCGACGAAAATGTATAGTCGTTGATATCAATCCTCGTTCCGGGAATCAACTCTATTCGTCGGGTGGAACTGATGGCAACCGCGCCTTCTAAATCGACAATCAATGCCTCTCTTGCATCAGAAGCTGCGTTTTCTATCTCACTGCATATAGCATATTGTCCTTTTTGAATCCAGCCTTCGTAAGCCGTTTCAAACAGCCGTATATAGCTCCACTCGTCTGTTTCTTCAACAATCTCAAACTGCTCGCCAAAAAGTACTTGGTTGACCATTTCGCTACGATGCGAAGCTTCTGCACGCAACGGAGACATTGACAGGTTACAAATTCCAAAATCCATTTTTATAGTTATCTGTCCAAACAAAAAACACCTTACAATTGTTTTCTACCTACGAAGATAGCTTTTTTTAATATATCAAAAGATGGCACAACATAGATTTAACCGTATTCTTTTAGCGGTAGACGACACGCCTTGTTCGGAAAAGGCAATTGACTATGCGAGAGATTTAGTGGAAATGTTTCACTCCTCCATTGCCTTGGTAACGGTTGTCCCTCCGACATCGCCTGCAAATTATGGTGCAGACCCATTACTGGGCCAACAACCAATCATCGTTCCGGAAGTATCCGAAATACAGCAAGAAGCCGCACAGCGGTACCTGGAAAGCATTAGCGATGAATTTCACGAGGCAAATGAAGTTTTCTTGTTCAATAAGGTAGGTAACATTCGTGACGAAATATTGAGCACAGCTTCTGAATGGACAGCCGATCTCATTGTCATGGGCTCCAACGGACGGTCGGGCTTCGAACATTTCATATCGGGAAGCGTATCGGAGTCGGTTATCCGAAAAGCAAGTTGCCCGGTACTGATTATTCCAAGCAAATGCGACTAAGAAATAAAATATACATAGAAGTTTCGGAGTTACCTTAGTCCATATCTTTCACGAAACAATAAAGCATTCCGGTTTGTAAGGATACGACCCGGGGCAATGGCATAAACTATTGGTGGGAGAATAGCAACAACAAACAAATTTGACAAATCTCCCCTTATCACCTATCCAAATACAACAAATAGGAGTAATCTTGAGGAGTAATCTTGCTTTTGAAGATTAAAAGATCAATCTCCTACTTAACGAAGTAACGGTGTTCAATCACAGTCACTTCATTTTCATCTGTACTATTCAATATACCCTTAACAGGACACTTGCCGGTTACACCACGTGCGATCAATCCGCCCCCCACGATAATGCCCGACAGTGCCATCAAAGGGCTTTTCAACAATCGTTTGGCACTGCTTCCTAAAATATACCCGCCTGCCACAACAGAAAGCACCCTTTCAGTCCCTTCTATTTCGCCATGCTCGCAGGCTTCGGTTATTCTCTCTTTTATTTTGTCAACGGCTATCTCTAAAATGCTCATGTTTATTATTTTTAACTTAAAAACAAACTATAAGTTCAAAATGTTTTTTAATTTCGATAAAATTTCCGGCTTTCTTTCTGAGGCAGGCAATGTTTACTAAAATATGAGAGTAAAAAAATATTCCGGCGAATTGGTGACGTTCGACCCTGAGAGCTTAAGGTATTCACTTACCCGCTCAGGTGCATCTGCTGAAGAAGTGGATAAAGTGTATAAGGACATCCAATCGCACCTATATGATGGCATCAGCACGCGCGAATTGTATGAGCGGGCTTATGAGGCCCTGAAAAAACATCGCAGTTCGTACGCCGCACGGTATTCGCTTAAAAAAGCGTTACGGGATCTGGGGCCTGAAGGTTTTTATTTTGAAAAATGGATCGGAAGGCTATTTGCCGCCGATGGTTATGAGACGACAACCGGACAAACCGTGCAAGGACATGCCGTATCACATGAGATCGATGTCGTTGCCGCAAAAAACGGGACCATGCTGGCCATTGAATGCAAATTCAGGAACGATGTAGATGCCAAAATATCGGTTACCACTCCCATGTATTTCATGTCAAGGATAAAAGATATTTCCTATATCGGTTATAACTTTTTCGGTGAGTTGAGACAATTTACAGACGGCTGGCTCGCTACTAACGCTTATCTTACAGCTGACTCCAAGAGTTTCGGTGAATACTACCGCCTCAACCTGCTAGCATGGGACTATCCAAAAGAAAGCAGCATCAAATTGCGTGTAGACAACAATGGGCTGTATCCTGTGACCTGTCTTACCACCTTAAATCAGATGGAAAAAGCTTCTCTATTGCGACACCAATGTATTCTGGTGCGCGACTTGGTAGAGCATCCTGATTTCTTGGAACAACTGCAAATCAATGGCTCGAAACGAGAGAGCATATTAAAAGAAGCAACAGAATTGATCAATAGCCCTGTTAATATTCGGTAATGGCAAATAAATTTATAAAAGAGGAGGTTAAGTTTTTACAGGGTGCACGAAATCGGTGGCAAGAACTGAAATATGTACTGGGTGTTGTGTATCAATTCGTTAAAGGATTACGGGGATTGCACTTTGTAGGTCCCTGCGTGACAGTTTTTGGATCGGCACGCTTCTCGGAAGACCATCCCTACTATATTTTAGCACGAAAAGTATCTGCAAGAGTTGCACAGCTCGGTTTTACAATCATGACAGGAGGTGGCCCGGGCATCATGGAGGCCGGCAACCGAGGAGCTAAAGATGTGGGTGGAAAATCAGTTGGTTGCAACATCGTGCTCCCGCATGAACAGTCACACAACCCCTACATGGACAAGTTCGTGACCATAGAATACTTTTTTGTTCGAAAAGAGCTACTACGCAAGTATTCCACGGCTTTCATCATTATGCCCGGAGGTATCGGTACATTGGACGAATTCTTTGAAACCCTCACCCTCATCCAAACCGATAAAATGAAACGTTTTCCAATCGTTGTGATGGGACTCGACTACCACAAGCATATTCGCGAGCACCTAACCTTAATGATTGCCGAAAAAACCATCTCTCCAGAAGATGAAAAATTATTGCTGTTTACGGACGATGTTGACGAAGCTGTACAGCATATCCATCGATATGCGGAAGATAATAAACTACTGCATTTTGAAAAATCACCGAAACCCAGCTGGATTCTGGGAGAGAAAAAACTCAAAAGAGCATAATTTAACTTTTTTTTAACATATAAATGCTATTATTAGTCCGCTATAAATTTGCTTTATATACAAAAACTTGTTAGCTTTCGCATTTATAGGTTTAAAAATAAAAAGATTATGAAAAAGGTGGGGTTATTGGTCTTATTAACGTATTTATCGACAATTGTGCTAGCAGGTCAACATCATATAGCAACTGTGGCGGATGAAACATCACCGGTTTCAGTCATCATCATCAGTGCGATTATTATCTTGGTGATTGTAATCGTGTTGTTGCGGCGGCAAAAAAGGAAATTTAACGATTAAAAACAAGAAGAGCGGCGAATATTCGCCGCTCTTCTTGTTTAATCTATTCTCTTTAAGCCAAATTTTTCAATTTTCTGATATAAATGGCTCCGTTGTATGCCAATTTCGTCTGCCGTCTTAGAGACATTCCAACCGTTTTTGTCTAGTTTAAAGTTGATATATTCTTTCTCGGCATATTCCTTGAAATCCTGAAAAGATTCAAATTGGTCGAAATCCAAGCCCCCACTTTTTAAAGCCACGTCTGCAACATTCGGGACAGCCGTCGTTGCCGAGGGGTTTGCATATAGACACACCTCCTTTTCCGTAATTTTCTTATCACTTAAAATGACTAAGCGCTCAATCATATTCCTTAGCTCGCGGATATTACCCGTCCATGGCAAGGCTTGCAAGGCTTTCATCGCTTGGGCTGTGATTTCCTTGATCGGAATGTTATACTCCCCACAGATTTCTTCACAGAAATTAGATGCAATGACTGGGATATCCTCAGCCCGCTCTTTCAAAGAAGGCACATGAATCAGGATAACACTTAAGCGATGGTATAAGTCCATCCGGAAATTACCAGTTTCTATCTCCTTAAGCAGGTCTTTGTTCGTGGCCGCAATCACCCGCACGTTGACTTCTATTTCCTTTTCACCTCCTACACGGGTGATTTTGTTTTCCTGTAAGGCACGCAGTACCTTAGCCTGTGCAGATAAACTCATATCTCCTATTTCATCCAAGAAGAGCGTACCCCCATTCGCCTGTTCAAACTTACCAATACGTTGTTTGACGGCAGATGTAAACGAACCTTTTTCATGACCGAAAAGTTCTGATTCAATCAATTCAGAAGGGATGGCTGCACAATTCACTTCAATCAACGGCGAAGCAGACCGGTTCGATTTCTCGTGAAGCCAACGGGCTACCAATTCCTTACCTGATCCGTTCTCGCCGGTTATCAATACGCGTGCATCGGTTGGAGCTACACGTTCGATAGTCTCCTTGATCAGGGAGATGGTACTTGATCCGCCAAGAATCTCTTTTGTCTTGGAAACTTTCTTCTTGAGTACCTTGGTTTCTTTCACTAATGTGCCTTTTTCCAAAGCATTTCGAACGGTGATAAGCAATCGGTTCAAGTCCAAGGGCTTCTCCAGGAAATCATAAGCACCCCGCCTTGCCGCCTCCACGGCCGTCTCAATCGTGCCGTGCCCTGAGATCATGATGAATGGCGTTTCGGCAATTTCCTGCGCCGCGGTCAGCACTTCCATACCGTCCATCTTGTTCATCTTGATATCGCACAATACCAAGTCTACTTTCTCTTTCTTCAGTACTTCCAGCCCTTCAGGTCCGTTATCGACATCAATAACCTTATAGTCTTCATACTCCAATATGTCGCGTAGAGAACTTCTAATGGGGCGTTCATCGTCGATAATCAGTATTGTCGTCATATAATAAATCTATCTTGATAAATAATGTTTTAAACAAGGGCAAATTAAGGATTAAATTGCAAAAATGAAAGCAAACCGGATAAGCCGGGTTCTGTATCCTCTCGCTTTAAAACGAGAGGATTTCTATCATTTATCTAGACTTGCATTCACATACAAGTTCTATCAACCTACCCGTTGCGAATCCCGACGAGTCGGGAAAAGACGAGCAGCCTTTAGCTTTCGCAACCTATTTGGTCTTTCAACACACGAGGTTTACCGTAATGCATGTCACCATGCAAAACCGTGAGCTCTTACCTCACGTTTTCACCCTTACTCCGACAAGTCAGAGCGGTATATTTTCTGTGGCACTTTCTGTTCCCGTAAATCGGGACCTTCCCGTTAGGAAGCGTGTTGCTCTATGTTGCCCGGACTTTCCTCTCTCCCGATAACTCGGGACAGCGATAGAATCGGTTTGCTTCCTTGCAAAAGTAAGGATTTTTTATGAGGATATTTGCGGAAATTAACGATAGTTCTATGTGTTTTTCAAGGAAAAAAATCGTAACTTCGCATGCGATGTATGCCCGTTTTTGAAGAGGCAAATAAATAGTTTTATCGAATCCAAATTTAATATGGCTGAAGAAACAGAAGAAAACGAAAACAATCTATATCCTGTGAACGACAGGATCATCCCTATCAATATTGAAGATCAGATGAAATCGGCTTACATTGACTATTCAATGTCAGTCATCGTTTCGCGCGCCCTGCCGGATGCCCGCGATGGCATGAAGCCCGTACACAGACGCGTGTTGTACGGTATGTTGGACTTGGGTGTGACGAGCAATAAACCTTATAAAAAATCAGCCCGTATCGTGGGGGATGTATTGGGTAAATACCACCCGCACGGCGACAGTTCAGTATACGATGCCATGGTGCGCCTTGCACAGGACTGGAGTATGCGTTATCCTTTGGTTGATGGCCAAGGTAACTACGGTTCCATAGACGGAGATCCACCTGCAGCCATGCGTTACACGGAGGCTCGATTGAAAAAAATCGCAGAGGAGATTCTTTCTGACATTAATAAAGATACGGTAGATTTTCAGTTGAACTTTGACGATTCTTTGCAAGAACCTTCTGTTTTACCTACTCGCATTCCCAATCTATTGGTAAACGGCGCTTCCGGTATTGCTGTAGGGATGGCCACCAATATGGCACCACACAACCTTACGGAAGTGGTGGATGGCACTATTGCCTATATCGATAATCGCGATATTGAAATCCCTGAGCTGATGCAATACATCAAGGGTCCAGATTTTCCGACAGGAGGTATTATTTACGGGTACAATGGCGTGAAAGAAGCCTGCGAAACCGGACGTGGACGTGTTGTCATGCGCGGTAAAGCCGAAATCGAAACATTGAAGAATGGCCGTGAGTGCATCATCGTGACCGAAATTCCCTATCAAGTGAACAAGGCCAACATGATCGAGCGTACAGCCGAACTGGTAAACGAAAAGAAAATAGAAGGCATATCGGTCATCCGTGACGAATCTGACCGAGATGGTTTCCGGATTGTTTATGAGATCAAACGGGAAGCCAATGCCAATGTTGTATTAAACAATTTATATAAATACACAGCTTTACAAACCTCATTTTCAGTAAACAACATCGCTCTTGTTAAAGGACGTCCAATGCTGATGAATCTGAAAGACATGATCCACGAATTTGTGGAGCACCGTCACGAGGTGGTTATTCGTAGGACAAAATTTGAATTGGCCGAGGCCGAAAAAAGGGCACATATACTTGAGGGGTATCTCATTGCATTGGATCATTTAGACGAAGTCATTAAGCTGATCCGTGCTTCAGAAACACCAGAAGAAGCCCGCACCGGATTGATGGAACGCTTCGGTTTAACCGATATCCAAGCACGTGCTATCCTTGACATGACATTACGCCGCCTAACCGGACTGGAACGCGACAAAATCAAGGAAGAATACGCCGAACTGATGAAAACCATCAATTACTTAAAAGAGGTTCTGGACAATGAAGATCTTCGCATGAAGATTATCAAAGATGAATTGATTGAAATCAGAGAGAAGTATGGTGATGAGCGCCGTTCTGTCATTGTACATTCGGCAGAAGACATGCGCATGGAAGATTTCATCGATGATGAAGAAATCGTCATCACCATTTCGCACAACAGTTATGTGAAAAGAACACCGCTGACCGAATATCGCCGTCAGGGCCGTGGCGGAAAAGGTGCTATTGGATCAACCACACGGGATGAAGACTTCACCGAACACATCATTACCGCCACAGCACACAACTACCTTCTGTTGTTTACGGATAAAGGGCGTTGTTTCTGGCTAAGAGCATTTGAAATTCCAGAAGGCAGCCGCACCTCAAGAGGGCGTGCGCTACAAAATATCATCAATGTGCCTAAAGAGGAAAAAATCAAGGCATATATCAAAGTTATAAACCTGAAGGATCAAGACTATCTGGAGAACAACTTCATCATTATGTGTACGAAAAAAGGGACAATCAAGAAAACATCGCTTGAGGCCTACTCTCGTCCACGTGCAAATGGTATCAACGCCATTAACATCAATGAAGGCGATGAGCTTTTGGAGGCTTGTTTAACAACCGGGAGCAGTGAAATTGTAATGGCATTGCGCTCTGGAAGAGCTATTCGTTTCAACGAATCCACCGTGCGTCCGATGGGCCGTACAGCTACCGGAGTGCGTGGTATCACCTTGGCAAGCGCAAGCGATGAAGTAGTTGGCATGATTGCTGTGGATAGTTTCGATACAACGGTATTGGTGGTTTCCGAAAAAGGATATGGAAAACGAACAGATGTGGAAGACTATCGGGTCACGAACCGTGGAGGTAAAGGTGTAAAAACCATCAACGTCACCGATAAAACCGGAGAATTGGTAGCCATTAAAGGTGTTACCGATCAAGATGACTTAATGATTATCAACAAGTCAGGTATTGTTATCCGTATCGGGGTGGACGCTCTGCGAGTTATGGGACGTGCGACTCAGGGAGTACGTTTAATCACATTAAACGATTCCGATGAAATTGCGTCTATAACAAAAGTAGAACGTGAGGAAGAAGAGGAAGAAAACGCAGGAACTACTGACACAGACAACATGGAAAATACGGGCGATGATACAGACAGTACAGTAGAAAATGAAGATTAACAAAACGAAAAAAATGAGAGCTATTCTTTCGTGTTTATTAGCAACCGCTTCTTTAACCTCTTTTGCACAGTCTAATTTTAAAGAGGGTAGCAATGCTTTTGCCTTATACACCCAAACAGGTGAAATAAAAAATCTGGAAAATGCCAAGAAGTTTATAGATGCCACCTATAAAACAAGGCGTGATTCGTCGAATACCCGAATCAACTTCTTGCGGTCCATGATTTATAGCGCGATGGCCTATGCTGATTCTACCAGAACCATTAAAAATGATAAAGATCCCATTGACATCACTTATGATGCGTTAGGGAGAATCAAAAGTCGTGACCTTATGGAACATGCTGGAGAAGTGAAGTATATCAAGCAAAATTTAGCATCGGCACATATATACAAGGCAAACAAAGCTTTGGAGAAAAAGGAATACTCTAATGCGTATGCACATTACCTCAAAGTCAAGGACTTGGCTGTAAGCAACTACAACGTTAATTACAATTTGGCCGTATTAGCTTCTCAAACAGAGCAATATGATGAAGCTATCAAGTACTATAATCAGCTTTTGAAACAGGAAGATGCTTCAGCAACATATTATCTTGAATTGACCGATGTTTATCGGAAGAAAGGCGACAAACAGGCTGTTTTAAACACCTTACAAAATGCTCGGGTCAAGTTTCCGGACAATAAAATGGTGCTGATGAACTTGATTCAGGAATTTGTGCAAAACAATGAATACAAAGCAATTGTGCCCATCATAGACGAAGCGATCAAATACGAGCCGGAAAATGCCGAATTGAATTATCTGGCAGGCTATGCCAACGAAAATGTAGGCAATGTGCAAATAGCCAAAAAACATTATCAACAAGTATTGCAACTCAATGCAAACAGCTATGAGGCTAACTTGGCACTCGGACTTATTTTTCTCAACGACTTCTTAAAAGACGATAGCAATGTGGAGGCGCAATATCAAGCACAAAATTTATTGCTTAAAGCAAACGAAATTCGCCCTTATGACGTTAATGCTTTAAAATCCTTGGCTTTGTTCTACGAAAAAGCCAAGGATCCTGCACAATTGGATAGAGTAAAATTATTATTAAATCAACTAACAAATAATTAAAACATGAGCTTAAGAAAAACCATATTACTTTCATTATTGGTCGCAGCAGGCACAACAGCTTTTGCGCAAACCAGTAATCTTAGAAAAGCGAAGACCAGCTTGCAAAAATTTGAGGAGCTAAAATCCACAGGTACGGCAGAACTAGGTAAAGGCATGTTGAATGAAGCCAAAGAGGCCATTGAAAAGGCTGTGGTTCATGAAAAAACCAAAGACAATGCAGAAGCTTGGACGATACACGCATTGGTAAATGCTAATGTGGCTTCGTTAGAGAATTCAGCCGAGGCAGCAACAACTGCAAAAGAAGCCATCGAAAAAGCAAAGGCACTCGATACGGATGGTAAAAATGCAGAAAACCTTACAATTGCCGGTCAATTATTAGGACAGTTCAACTTCAATCAGGGAGTCGCTGCATGGGAAAAACAAGACTTCAAATCGGCTTACGGCGCATTTGAGCAAGCATTGACTTTCCTACCGGGCGATACTACATTGATTTATTATTCCGGATTGGCCGCGCTTCAGAGCAGTGATTACAAAAGTGCCATTGAGAAATACAAATTATTGCTACCGGTTAAGGAATTCTCTTCACACAAGTCTGTAGTCGTTGATCTGCCGAAATTGTATTTGTCCGACAAAGATACAACCAGTGCTTTGGAATATGCGGCCAAAGCAGCACAGGAATTTCCAGATGATAACGATGCCGTAATGCAGAACATCGAGCTAAACCTCATTGTGGGTAATGAAACGAAAATTATTTCGGATATCGAAGGCCAAATAGCCAAAGATGCTAGCAACAAATCGTTACATTATTATCTAGGTATTGCCCATTCGGCTGCCAACAATACGGAAAAAGCGGTAGAGGCCTATAAAAAAGCCGTTGCCCTTGATCCGAACTTTTCTGACGCCAATAGAAATGCAGCAGCGATTATTATCAACAGTGTTCGTGATGAGTTGAATGAATTGAATGCGGACAGAACGGTATCAAATGCTGACTATAACAAAAAGCTGGAAGAGCTGAAGGCGAAAATCAAGGATGCCCTACCTTATTTGGAAAAAGTAGTGGAATTAAATCCTCAAGATGCGGATGCATTGCGGAGCTTAAAGGGCTACTATGACTTCCAACAGGATGAAGCGAAATCAGTCGAAATTCAAGCTAAAATCGACGCATTGCAACAGTAATCTTTTTTTACTAAGAGTTTTTGCCCACTGTCAAACCTGAGTATAATCAAAGGTGGGCAGTGGGCCTTTTTATGATGTTTATCCTCTGCTATCATTGACACATCTACACAACCATATATATAGTATATCCATCAATAAGGCACTATTCGATGAAGTAAATTATCAATTAACCCTGTTATTTTTATAATTTTTAGGCAGCTTTTTTCCGTGAATCGTTATCCCACCGTCTGCTTGGGAATGTCCGGCTATAGTGAACTTCATAAAAAAAGGCCGACTTGTTTAGCAAGTCGACCCTTCCAATTTTAATAACAACCCAAAAATTAAAATTGTTTCGTTAATTTCTCTACCAATACTGATTTTGGAACGGCACCGATTTGTTTATCCACAATTTCGCCATTCTTAAAGAATAGTAAAGCAGGAATATTACGGATACCATATTTTACCGAAATATCGGGATTGTGGTCTACATTTACCTTTCCTACTATAGCTTGATCTTCGTATTCGTTAGCGATTTCATCTACAACAGGACCTACCATACGGCATGGCCCACACCACTCAGCCCAAAAATCTACCAAAACGGGTTTATCTGATTTTAAAACAATCTCTTCAAAATTACTATCTGTGATTTCTATTGCCATAATATTCTTATTTAAATAATTTTCACCATTAAACTCTTATCACAAAGATAGATATTTGATGAAACAAAACTATCATTGCTTCTTCACTATTTTTTATAGCCTATCAATTTAATCTATAATTGACACCTTCAAATTTCTCTAACCCATCCAAAAATTCGTTTGTAAGGGTGATTCGTAGGGATTTAGCCGGCATTTCAATAGCCAGCTCATCTTGCATATCCAAAATTTTGAACTTCAATTGACAATTGGCCTCCTGCCCTTCAGCCTTGGTCGACGTTACCAGATGCTGCACTTTATGGATAAAATTTTCGTCTAATAAATGCAGGGGAAGCTGAATTGTAAATGATTTTGCCATTTTATCTCTTAAATCGGATAGCAATTGTATATTTTTCAATTCAAATCCCCAATTGCCAACTTGTTTAAACCGCTCCTGCACCAATCCCCGTATTTGCACGAAGAATCCTTCTTGAAGATAGCTTTTAAATTTCACATAATCTTCTCCAAAAACCATCACTTCAAACGACTCACTATAATCTTCAATGATAAAGGATCCAAAAGGTTTGCCTGTTTTCGATATCCGATGGTTGGCTGCCGCAATGATACCTCCTATTACGACTTCTTTATTCTTGATACGGTTAAAATCTAATAACGTCTCTTCATCGACTTCTGCGGCTTTCACTTTGTTGATTAACTGCAAATCACTGACCCGATTATGGCAAAAATGTTTGATCTCAAACTTGTAATTGTCCAATGGATGACTGGTCAGGTAAATACCAATAACATCCTTTTCATATTTTAATTTCTCGATCAGTCCCCAAGGTTGGCAAGGGGCCAATACCGGTTCCGGTAACTCAGTAGCTGCAGAACCGCCAAATAAGCTCGCCTGTGCAGAGCTTTCATTCTCTTTCACCCGATATCCATATTTTATGGCTTTTTCGATTCCGGTAGCGTTATCGCCATCAATATGGAAATATTGGGCACGATGAGTGTTGCTAAAGCTGTCAAAACCTCCGGCATAAGCTAAGCTTTCAAAAGCCTTTTTATTTGCCGCACGTAAGTCAATACGTTTCGCAAAATCAAATATGGATTTATATGGGCCTCCTTCATTACGGGTTTGCACGATGGTGTCCACTGCCCCGGCCCCTACTCCTTTTACAGCACCGATACCGAAACGAATGGCTCCAGCCTCGTTTACCGTAAACTTATAATGCGACTCGTTCACATCTGGACCTAACACTTCTAATCCCATGCGTCGACATTCTTCCATAAAAAAGGTGACTTGCTTGATATCGTTCATGTTGTTGGAAAGCACAGCTGCCATATATTCTGCCGGATAGTGTGCTTTTAGATAAGCTGTTTGATAAGCTACCCAAGCATAGCATGTAGAGTGGGATTTATTGAACGCATAGGAGGCAAAAGCTTCCCAGTCTGTCCATATTTTTTCCAGAATTTTGGGATCGTGTCCTTTTTCCGCCGCTTGGTTGACGAATTTAGGTTTCATCTTATCCAATACAGCCTTCTGTTTCTTACCCATGGCCTTACGCAATACGTCAGCATCGCCTTTGGAAAATCCAGCCAGTTTCTGTGACAGCAACATCACCTGTTCTTGATACACAGTGATGCCATATGTCTCTTTCAAATATTCTTCACACGCATCTAGATCGTATGTAATGGGTTCGATGCCATGCTTACGCTTAACGAACGAGGGAATATATTCCATCGGTCCCGGACGATATAGGGCGTTCATCGCAATAAGATCTGCAAAAACCGTTGGCTTAAGTTCTTTCATGTACTTCTGCATCCCCGGCGACTCGTACTGGAACACACCAATGGTTTCGCCTCGTTGGAAAAGCTCATAGGTCAAGGGATCATCTATCGGGAAGTTATCGGGATCCAGATCGATGTCGTGTCTTAATTTTACATTGACAACGGTATCCTTAATGAGCGTTAAGGTCTTGAGTCCCAAAAAATCCATCTTCAGCAATCCTGCACTTTCCACCACCGAATTGTCAAACTGGGTGACATATAAATCAGAGTCCTTAGCCACTGAAACCGGCACAAAGTTCGTAATATCGTCGGGTGTAATGATAACCCCACAGGCGTGTATACCGGTATTCCGCATGGAGCCTTCCAGAACACGAGCCTGTTTGATGGTTTCGGCTTCGGGTCCTGCCCCTTCTGCCAACGATTTCAGCTTGTTCACCGCCTCCAGCTCATCAGAACGCAATATTTCTTTCAATGCCTTATCATCCATATTGAAAATCTTGCTCAATTTCAAATTGGGTATCAGCTTCGCTATTTCATTGGCATCCTGTAGTGGGAGATCCAATACGCGAGCCGTATCCTTGATGGACGACTTGGCGGCCATGGTGCCGTAAGTAATAATCTGCGCTACCTGCGAAGCACCGTATTTATCAATGACATATTGCATCACACGTCCACGTCCTTCATCGTCGAAATCAATATCGATATCGGGCATGGAAATACGATCAGGGTTCAAGAAACGCTCAAAAAGCAAATCGTATTCGATTGGGTCGATGTTGGTAATGCCGAGACAGTAAGCCACAGCCGATCCTGCTGCCGATCCCCGTCCAGGACCTACCGAAACACCCATATTTCGCGCTGCGGCAATAAAGTCCTGCACAATGAGGAAATAGCCAGGATAGCCTGTACGCTCGATGGTAGCCAATTCAAAATCCAAACGTTCGCGAATCTCGTCCGTGAGCTCTGGATATCGTTTTTCAGCACCTTTATACGTTAAATGCCGCAAATAGGCATTTTCTCCTCTCTTGCCTCCATCTTGTTCGTCTTCCACATGTTGGAATTCGTCGGGAATCTCAAACTTAGGCAACAAGACATCCCGATTGAGAGAGTAAACCTCAATCTTATCCAACACTTCCTGAATATTGATAATGGCTTCCGGGATATCGGCAAACGCCTTCTTCATTTCATCGGCCGATTTGAAATAATATTCCTGATTGGGCAATCCGAACCTGAAACCACGGCCTCTGCCCTTGGGCGTCGACAGCTTTTCGCCATCTTTCACACACAACAAGATATCATGCGCATGTGCATCTTCCTTATTTACATAATAGGTGTTGTTAGTGGCAATAAGCTTTACATCATGTTTTCTGGCTAACTGCATCAGTGTTTCATTGACACGATTTTCATCTTCCTGCCCATGACGCATCAGCTCAATATAGAAATCGTATCCAAATACGTCTTTCCACCATAACAATGCTTCTTCCGCCTGGCTTTCACCTATATTTAATACTTTATTTGGAATTTCCCCATACAAATTTCCAGATAGCACAATCAGATTTTCCTTATACTGCTCAATAACTGCCTTGTCAATACGTGGCACATAATAAAATCCTTCTGTATAGGCGATGGAAGCCATTTTGGCCAAATTATGGTAACCGTCTTTATTTTTTGCCAAGAATACGATTTGATAGCCATTGTCTTTCCGGGTTTTATCCTTGTGATTGTCACAAACATAAAACTCACATCCCACAATCGGCTTAACAGTCCGGCCAACCGCTTGCCCACCATTTTCAATGGCTTCGGCATTTTTTGCCTCGATATCCTTATTGTATCCCAACACCCTGCTAACAAAATGAAAAGCCCCCATCATGTTGCCATGATCTGTCAAGGCAACGGCAGTCATATTGTTTTTAACCGTGGCGTCTACTAAAGCAGCAATAGAAATGGTTGACTGCAAAACAGAGAATTGCGAATGGTTGTGCAAATGCGCAAATTCAGCCGTAGCCAATGCTTGCATCAACGCTTCATCTACCTCGATCGAAGAGGTTTCCTGCTTGTTTTGGGCGCGGATTTTATCTGAAGCGGCCTTTAAATTAATGTGTTGCAGTCCTACAGAAGCTATCGTGTCGGGATTTTCTCGACGAAAGTCAACAAAATATCCTGTGTCGACCTGTAACTCTTCTGTAGTGAAAACTTCTCTACGAACGAGTTCAAAAAAGCATCGGGTGGTTGCTTCAACATCGGCCGTGGCATTATGGGCTTCAGCAAAAGGCACACCAAACAAATAAGAATGCAACTCGGTCAGATTCGGAAGTTTGTACCGACCGCCACGCCCACCCGGCAATTGCAATAATTCAGCTGTCACTTCGGTACAGGTATCTAACACCGGCATGCCAGACATCGGTGATTTAACACCATAACGGTAGAACTCACACCCCATGATATTGATATCAAAACCTATGTTTTGGCCGACAACAAATTTGGCTTTGGCCAATGCCTCGTTAAACTTTATCAACACTTCGGGCAATGGAACGCCTTCTTTTTCTGCCAGTTCAGTAGAGATACCATGTATCTTTTCCGAGTCATACGGAATATTGAATCCATCCGGTTTAATCAAATAATCCTGATGTTCAACCAATCTACCCATCTCATCATGTAGCTGCCAAGCAATTTGGATACATCGAGGCCAATTATCGGTATCCGTAATCGGCGCATCCCATCTTTTTGGCAAACCCGTCGTTTCCGTATCAAAAATTATATACATGTAAAAAAATCCTTTACTCTTTCAACAAAGATACAGGAAGTTTTTGTAGCTACATATAACCTCCTAAAAATAGTCCAAAGCAACCCTTTGGTTCGCGAAGACCCCAACCGAGAGAATTGATGTCAACATCCATTTATAAGATGAGGTATCAATAACCGTAATACAAGTACATCGCTCCATAGCTCCAATTAGGGCCTTTCATCCCTGGGTAGTTCATTCTATCCATCATGAGTGCGATGTATTGAAAAGGGTAACCATCGGGCAACTGAACAACATTAGGCCAAACTCTAGTATTGGCCTCATTGTCCCATGGAGGGAGCGCCACCTTCAGCGTTCCTGCTTCTTTCAAATCAGGATACGTATATATAAAAATCTCCCTTTCCGAACTTCCCGAAAAACAGTATAGTTTATCTCCGATTTTTTGAATGGAAGTCCCTGTTGAATTATGGTTTACCGGGCCAGCTGATAATTTATAATTTTTATCCCATTCCTCGGACTCAAGCATCACTGCTTTATATTCGCCAATAGCCCGGCAAACCAACATTCTCCATTTTTTATCTACCGCATCATAGATTAACTGTGGGTCTTCTACATCTCCTTCTATCCCCATAGCCTTTGTGCCCATGACCGAAAAACCAAAACGGGGATCTTTGTTGCTTTCCGCAATTAACAATTGCTTTTTCTCTGTCTGAGGGTTGGCAAATGCGCTAAATCCAGTAGTAATGCCACGCCATGTTTGACTGTTTCGGTCATAAAATATATGGGATGCAATCTCATTTCTCAATAGATCATCTCCTCTATCATACAATATCAAGCCTTCAAATTTTATATCAAAAACACTGGGATTCATGCTAAAAACACCTTGAATATGATGCGGGAGCGCACGTCCCCGAACAGACATGGTATACCACAATCTACCTTGGTCTAGCAAGGGTTCTGCATTCTCATAAGTTATGAGCCGTATATCTGCCTGGCCTACGCCAGGTGTAAGGGCGACTTCAGCTTTACTTATTTTAACTTCCGCATTTTTTAAACACACGTATATATCTGATTGATACGTTGCCATCCGATGTTTTGCACGCAAATCAATCCATTCACTGAAATCAGCCTGTCCAATAACCATTGGAAGGCCTTCGTCACCGAAATATAATACCAATCCACTCCCTAACATTTGCAATATGAGTTTTCCCTGCAAAGGCGGCTTTTCATCGTCCTGCGTGGCAATGGATCTATCTGTAATGAGTTGCTCATCTTTTTTTACAATCATCCGAACATCATCAAGCAATTCTCCCTCAAACGATACAGTGACGAATAATTGTTCCTTCTTAGCGGCGTCAGAGAACTCAAATCCTATTTTTCCTTTTCCGGACAAGGCAGCGATATCAATAGTGTATGTTGCGAACGGGTTCATCCCCCCTAGCCACATACTTGTTTCCGACTCTCCTACCGCCTGAAAAATTAAATCACCTTTATGCATATAGATTTGCGGTTGTTCTTCCGTATAGCCAACTGTCGGATGCATAACGGATAAACCAACTGTTTTATTGGGATCTAATTTAGAAATTAAGATACGTTGATTTTCATCAAAAATTAACCGTTGTACACCTTGCCTGATGAAGTGAATTTTATCCGGAGCAGTTTGAGCATGCAGAAGATTTATATAACTTATTATCAATGCGATCGCACAAAGTATACGATAATACACTATAGAATCAATTATTTTCTTCATGTTGAATTTTGCTTGGTATAATGTCTAACTTTTTGTTCAAATATTATAAACTGATACGGTTATATATGGAATACAAGATTAGGTAAAAAATTATAAAAAGAAAGCGGTGAGTGTGCTTCAAACAGAAAATGAGAGGCAATCCTCTTAAAGGTATGCTCTGCGACTTGCTTTTCTGCTATATAAGTATAGAATGGCTATGCTATTTTAATCGTTCCAAAATGCCTTTTCGTTTTACGATGTTCTTATAGTCCCATTGGATTTCTTTCGATTTTTCAAGCCATCGTTTTAAATCTTCAGTGTTGATTTCCTGAATCGAATTGTAGAATATTGACGCATCTTTAAATTTTTCGCCTCGCACTTTTAGCTCGTCTTCTTCAAAATCTGCCCCACTCCAAAACATCAGCCTTAGTCCTTTTTTTTCTTTACTGTAACCTGCTACTGGATTACCGTCCAAAAACCAAACAGGGTGCCTGTGCCAAATTTTGTTTTCGGTTTCGGGTAAATGTTTTGTTATCTCTGCAGCAAGTAAATCACATATGGCCTTATCTTCTGTGGATTGGCTGTTATTGTATGCTAAAATATCTTTTGAAATTGTTGCCATAATTTCATTTTTTTAGCGTTGATAATAATGTACCCAGTTCATTTAAGGTCATTGTAAACCCTTCTTTGAAGCCCATTTCAATCATCTTCTCCATTCTCTCTCGGGATTCATTATAAATAGTGATTTGTACGGTTGTAGTTCCGTTTAGTTCGCTGAAAGTCAAATCCCAATCAGAGCCGGGCAAATGAGGGTTTTCATCTTTATCAGCAAATACACTTAAAAATTTAAAGTTGGTTTTCGGACTTATTGAGGTATAGTCTTGTATATGCCAACCTATTTCCTCTCCTTCGGGGTTTACCATTGCGTAAAATCTACGTCCACCAACTTTGAATTCCATAACTTTTGTTTTGGATTTATACGGTTTTGGCGCCCACCATTGGTCAAGAATTTCGGGACTTGTCCACGTTGCCCATACCAATTCACGGTCTGCATTAAATTCACGTTTTATGTTTACCGTATTGTTTTCCTTGTTTACAGAAAAATCGAATAATAAATTACTGTTCATTTTTTTATGATTTTAATTGCAATAATAATTCGTCCAATTGGTTGAAATCCGTTGTCATTCCCTCTTTAAAGCCCATTGCCAAGGTGGTTTCGAGGTCGGCAAGCGTATCAAAAGTGAGCAACATATCTACCTGTACTCTATTTCCCTTTTGGCTAAAGCTGTTTTCTGATAAATTTTGAGGAAATTCAGGATTCATTGTTCCGTGTTCATCACAAAAGCCGTCTTTTTGGGTAAAGGATTTTTCTTTTACAATCGTGATGTAATCAGCTTTGCTCCAATGTTTTTCACCTTCAGGACTTACCATTGCATATAGCCAAAATCCACCTTCCCGAAAATCCATTGTCTTGGTTTCGGCCCTCCAGGGTTTTGGCCCCCACCATTGGTCTAACAATTCGGCTGTTGTCCACGCTTGCCAAACTAGTTCGAGGTTGGCATCAAATTCACGTTTGATATGAATGGTGTTGTTTTCTTTGTCGACTATAAAGTCGAATAATAAATTGCTGTTCATTTTATTTGTTTTTTTCGTTATATGATTTTCCTTCCACTAATTTGTATGTAAATGCGGTCTTTTTATCCGCCAAATCCCACGTTGAAATTTCATTCAGCACGTTATCCGCATGTTTTTTTCGGATATCTCGAAGAGCATTGCCTACCGATTTTCGCAAATATTCGCTGTCGTCAGATTTATGCTTACTGATTAAATGTATTGCAATAGCAGGATTGTCTTTAAAATAAGGTCGGCTTGTCCAGATACGAAACCCTTCAATTACTGCTCTTTTTACATTGGGGTTTTTATCTGACAACCATTTTTTAATAGTTGGCAGGCTTTTTTCATAGCCGTTTTTTTTACAATAGTAATCAAATGCTTTAGCTAACATTTCCTGAACCCGCCAATTTTTATCTGCTGCAACTGTCGTTTCAAGAAGTTTGAGAGCTTCTGGATAATCGGCTGATAGCTGTCCTAATAAATAAGTAGCTAACATCCTGACCTGATAGCTTTTGTCTGCCAAAAAATCTGTTGCTAATTCAAAATGATTTTCTGTGCTGTTACTTAAAATAAAATTTCCCGTTTCAATAATATGCTTAAATCCATGTTCAATTTTCTTTATATTGTCAATTAGATGTTTCATTGATTATGAATTGCCAGTAGTTCGGGTTCTGTTTATTACAAAGCTTTTTTTCATTACTTTCTTCTGTCAGACAAACTGATTCTTCTGTCGGCGGGTCTGAAGTACCACGATAAAACAGTGACAACCAACAATATCAATGACGGAACGGCTTCGGTAAATGCTTGTCCAACCGCTAAATGAGAAATGAACGCCCCTGACATTGCAAAGAAAAACCCTGCATAAGCCCATTCTTTTACTAAAGGAAATTTAGGAATGAGAATAGCCACGACTCCTAAGATTTTCCATATTCCAATGATACTCAAAAGATATAATGGGTAGCCCAGACCTGTAACGATTTCATTATAACCTCCTATTTGGAGCATTTGCTGGATCCCACCTGCCAACATTCCGATTGAAAGAAATATAGTAACTGTCCAATAAATGATTTTATTTCGCTTTTCCATATTGTGTTATGTTAATTTGTTTACGATTTCTTGCAATCTGTTATGAGCCATATTGATACCTTGTGCAAATGGCATCTGTAAAAGTTGATTTCTGAACTCAACGGACTTAAACACGATGTGCATTGTTAGTTTACTTGTATCGCTTGTGAGCTTTTCAAACTCCAGGTATTCCAACTGAATGGGAAACGGCGTGTTCTCCATCTCGAAAGTCCGTGTGATTTTTTGATTCGGCACAAACTCATGTATGGTTCCGTTTACACTGAAAACTACGTTTCCATTATGTGATGTTTCAAACGCGTAAGACCCGTGTTTTTTATTTTCCAATTTCAAAATTTTGTTATTCATCCATTGCTCAATAATTTCGGGCTCTGTATATGCTTTAAACAGTAGCTCTACAGGCAAATCAAACTCCCTTGTGATGATTATTTCCTGTTTTCCATCTTCGGCACTGACTTTTGTTTTTGGTTCCATATCTTTTTTTATTTTCCTTGCATTGTTTTTAGTAAAGTTTCCAACCTGTCAAAACGGTCTTCCCAAATTTTGCGGAATTGCTCCAGCCAGTGGTCTATTTCCTTCATCTTATCAATTTCTAGCTGGTAGTAGATTTCTCTACCTTTTTGCTCTTGTCTGATCAGTTCACATTCGGCCAAAATGCGCAGATGTTTAGATACAGCTTGTCGGGTTGTGTCAAAGTGTTCAGCAATGGCGTTTGGCGTCATTGCCTGTAATGCAATTAAAGTGATAATTGCCCGCCTTGTCGGGTCTGCGATTGCTTGAAAAATATCTCGTCTTGTTTCCATTGTGCAAATATATGGTTGCGAATATAAATGCAATTATTTGGTTTCGCAATTTTTTTTTATCTTTTATTATTCAGGAAAACAGCATAGGAACATAAAGCGAAAATCTCGAAAATTGCTATTATTGATTTTCACGTTGTCCGAAAGTCAATAAGTTGTTGTCCGGATCAAGCAATGCAAATTCTCTCTGTCCCCAAGGCTTTGTATGCAAGGTTCCGTTTGGGTGTATGCTTACTTCGGTATCCAATAATGATTGGTAAAAATTATCGATGTCATCTGTTCGAATATAGACCTGCCCATAGTTTTCTTTCGGGTCAAGTGCTTTGAATTCAAAAAAGTGAATTTCGATATTGTCTTTTTTTATTAATAGATAATCACCATAGTCAGCAATTTCACTAAATCCTAACTTGATTATATAAAATTCTTTTGTTGCCGACTTGTTCCGCATCGGCAATTTCGGATTTATATTTGTCAACATAACTTTACTTTTGTTAGTGGCTCGTTATTATTGTTCCGTTGGAAATTTCGACATATCCATATAAAAAATTTCCCAAGTATGTCCGTCGAAATCTTCAATAGTACGTTGTTGCATAAATCCATAATCTCGCATTTCGCTGGGTTCAATTCCACCTGCTTTTAACCCATTTACCATTATGTTATTCACTTCATCAATGCTGTCCAATGATAGTGAAAAAAGTCCTGCTACATTAGATTTTGTGTCTGCAATGGGTTTGGTTGCAAAGGTTGAAAACTTTTCGTGGGTCAAAAGCATTACAAAAATGCTTTCACTCCATACCATACATTTTGCGGTGTCATCTGAAAATTGCAGATTATTTGTAAACCCTAATGCAGTATAAAAATCCATTGATTTTATCAGGTCTTTTACTGCTAAATTGATAAAGATTTGTTTTGCCATTTTGCTATCATTTTTATTTGCTATCAAGACACAAGTTATCTATATTTTTCTTTTGTGGCTTTGTGTCTTTCTAGTTCTATTTTAATTGTAATAAGCACCATACCTACATAGGGTTCCAAATTATAAAACATTTTTTTTCATGGGCTTTGCATAGGACAAGAAATGGAAGTCTTATTTTTTTAAGACCTATAAGGCGATTTTTAGGTATAAATACAATTTTCTGTCGTCACATTCGATTAGTGGAAAGATTGAGGTTTTGGAACGTAGATTAAACGACTTGGCAGTAGTGGGAACGGAAATAAAAGACTTGGTAGCACCACCTTAAAAAAGGTCGCAAACATTGATAGACGCTATGAAAACGGCGATATTGAGGAAAGAAGACTTATAGTGAGTTCGATGTTCCCCGATTTTTTGGAATTTGACGGCACACAACATCGAACCGCTCGGCTAAATTCTGCGGTCGTTCTTATCTATCAGAATAACAGCAAGTTACAAGGTAAAAAAAATGGGACAAGTCTTTCTTTTTTAGACTTGTCCCAAGAGGTGATCCCGCT